>JAISYN010000142.1 GCA_031269915.1 Synergistaceae bacterium | reverse complement strand
CTACGAGGAAGCTATTTTCCGCTTTTCGGTCGGCGATGTCTGGCGATTGAGGGATTTCATGATGAGGCTGCTCGACAACTATTACGAACGGAACGACACGGCGTTCGCTCCGGGAGCGTTCCGCCTGAGAGGAGATGTTTTGGAGCTTTATCCCTCCTACAGCGACACCGCGCTCCGCGTGTCATTTTTCGACGAGGAAATAGAGCGAATCGACGAAATAGACCCTGTTTCCGGTAAAACTCTTTTATCGTCTGGGAGCGCCTCGATATTCCCGGCCAAGCACTACGTTACCACCGACGACGCCATAATCACCGCTAAAGAAAAAATAGAAGCCGAACTGGCGGAGTGCGTCGGCGTTTTCATGGAGAAAAATATGCCGCTGGAAGCCGAACGTCTGGCGAGCCGTACGAAATATGACCTTGAAATGCTCGCCGAGGTCGGCTACTGTTCCGGCATAGAGAACTATTCGCGCTTACTGGACGGACGGGAACCGGGAGAAGCGCCGGGAACGCTGATGGATTTTTTCCCCGAGGATTTTTTACTGTTTCTGGACGAATCCCACATGACAATTCCCCAGATACGCGGAATGTTCAACGGCGACAGGGCGAGGAAGGAAGTCCTGGTGGAACACGGCTTCAGACTGCCGTCATGTCTTGACAACAGACCGCTCAAGTGGGATGAATTCAAGGGTTTTATGAAAGACGCCCTGTTCGTATCGGCCACCCCGGGAGATTTTGAGCTGGATAATTCCGAGCAGGTAGCCGAACAGCTCATACGGCCCACAGGCGTGCCGGATCCTGAAGTGGAAATTCATCCGGCCACGGGACAGGTCGATCACCTTCTTGCGGAACTCCGGGATGTGATATCCAAGGGAGAACGGGCAATAGTCACAACGCTTACGAAGCGCTCCGCGGAGGATCTCGCGAAATACTACGCGGAACTCGGGTTGAAAGTTCAGTATCTTCACTCGGAGATGGATACGTTCGAGAGGGCGGAAATACTGCGGGATCTCAGGCTTGGCGTGTATTCGGCCGTCATAGGCGTCAACCTTCTGCGCGAGGGCATAGACCTTCCGGAGGTATCGCTGGTGGCCATAACGGAGGCCGATCGGGAGGGTTATCTTCGTTCGTACAGGTCGCTGATACAGATGATAGGCAGGGCGGCGAGAAACGAAGCCGGCCGCGTCATTCTCTATGCCGACAGGATGACCGACAGCATAGAGAACGCGCTCCGCGAGACGAATCGCCGCAGGGCCGCTCAGATCGAATTCAACGCGGAACACGGCATAACTCCTAAGACCGTAAGCAAGGATGTAAAAGACCTGCTGCCCGCGGAATTGACGGAGAGGTATTCCAGCGGCGGGGGCGTGTCGACGGCGGCGGACGGCGAAGAGCCCCGGGCGCCTGGCAAACACGACCTGAAAGAACTCGAGCGCCGTATGTGGGAGGCCGTGGAACGCCTGGACTTCGAACTGGCGGCCGAATTGAGGGATACGATAAAGGATATGAGGGGACTGGGAGATGGAAAATACGGTATCTCAATGGATAAAAATAAGCGGAGCGCGTCAGCACAATTTAAAAAATATAAGCGTAGAACTGCCAAAAAATAAACTAGTGCTCTTTACCGGACCGTCCGGGTCCGGTAAATCGTCACTGGCTTTCGACACCATTTACGCGGAGGGGCAGCGGAGGTACGTCGAGTCTCTCTCGTCTTACGCGAGGCAATTTCTTGGAATGCAGGACAAACCGGACGTTGACGACATATCAGGCCTCTCCCCGGCCATATCGATAGAGCAGAAGGGTACGGGCCATAACCCGCGTTCGACCGTCGGCACCGTGACGGAGATATACGACTACCTGCGCCTGCTTTTCGGGCGGGCCGGAACGCCGCACTGCCCGAAATGCGGCAGGCCTGTTTTGAAATACAGTCTCGATGAAATAGTCGATAGAATATATGACGAATGTTCCGGTTCCCCGCTCGATATATTGTCTCCGCTGGTGAAGGGTAAAAAAGGCGAATACCGTAACATGCTCTTGCAGTTGAAGTCGCAGGGGTATATGCGCGTACGCGTAGACGGAGAAATATTTTGGCTGGAGGAAGAGGTCCAGCTCGATAAAAAAAAGCGCCATACGATAGAAGTCGTCATAGATCGTCTCCGAGCTAGAGAGGATAACAGGTCCCGCGTTTCGGAGGCTGTCGAAGTCGCGCTCAGGTTGTCCGACGGTTTCGTGCTGCTGAAATACGAAGACAAAGAACTGGAACTGACCGAAAAATATATCTGCCCCGACTGTCAGGTGAGCCTGCCGGAGATTGAGCCCAGGCTTTTTTCGTTCAACAACCCTTTCGGGGCATGTCCGGAGTGTTCGGGTTTGGGTTTTCATCAGCATTTTTCCCCAGCGCTTTCGGTTATCGGGAATATGTCGATAGCGGACGGGGCTTTCCTTCCATGGAGAAGCTATAAATACATGACGGCGCGCGCGCAGATGATAGCTCTCCGTCACGGGTGGGATCTAACAGCGCCGTTCGACTCCATGTCCGAAGACGCTAAACAGGTCATGCTCTACGGTTCGGAGGAAAAACTTACTCTCACGTTTGTCGACAGGCACGGTGAAAGCGAATACCAGGGGCATTACGAAGGGCTCATTCCGTGGCTCACAAGACGCTTTGACGAGACGGAGTCCGAAAATTGGCGCGATGATATGTCCCGTTACCGGGCCGAGGATATATGCGCGGCGTGCGGAGGAAAAAGACTCAAACCAGAACCTCTAGCGGTTCGTCTGGGCGGTTATAACATAGCCGATCTCACGGATATGCCGATCGAGGATCTGGCGCCGGCGCTCGAATCGCTGACGCTTACGGACAGCGAGAGAAAAATAGTGTGGTTGGCGCTGTCCGAAGTTCAAAAGCGTCTTTCGTTCCTTGTCGACGTCGGCGCGGGGTATCTGTCGCTCGCGCGCCGGGCCGACACTCTTTCGGGCGGAGAGAGCCAGAGGATACGCCTCGCCACTCAGATTGGATCGAAACTGACGGGGGTTCTCTATGTCCTGGACGAGCCGACAATAGGACTTCATCCCAAAGATACCAACAGGCTGCTTGACACGCTCGGCGCCATCCGTTCAATAGGAAACACGGTCGTAGTGGTGGAACACGACCGCGATGCGCTCAAATATGCCGACTATGTGCTGGAACTGGGGCCAGGCGCCGGCGAAAACGGCGGAAACGTCGTTATACAGGGAACACCTGACAGAATAGAAAAATCGGATTCACTCTCCGGCGCGTTTTTGCGCGGAGAGGTGACAGGCATAGTC
>JAISYN010000127.1 GCA_031269915.1 Synergistaceae bacterium | reverse complement strand
CTTAACGCCGAACCTTCCGATCGGTCGGAGGGGTCCGGAAGGTATGAACTTTCCGTTGGTTCCATCGGGAAAGTCATGCCGTTGATATACGTTCGTGGAAAATTGTCTCACGCAGGTATGGTCTACGAGGGTCTGAATCCTATAAAAGTCATGTCGAAGATCGTCGAAAAACTTGACCTTATCCCGGACTTGATCGACGGTATCGACGGGATAACGTCGCCGGCTCCGACGTTCCTCTGCCTAAAGGACGCGAAAAACATCTACGACGTCTCGCTGCCCAGCGCGGCGAGCGGCTATATGAGCGTGATGTTCCTCAAAAAATCTGTCGGCGAGATAATGGAACTCGTGCGAAAAAAATGCGTTGAGGCGTTCGATGAGGCAATAGAGGACATTCAGCGGAGCTTCGACTCGTACGTCAAAACGGGCGGCGGTAAGACGAGCGCGCTTCCGTGGAGCGCCAATGTGAAATTTTATTCGGAGCTGCGAAACGAGGCCATAAGGGATTCGGGCGGCGAGTTCAATCGGGCGTTTGCCGAGTTGATGGAACGCGTCCGGGAAAAAATCGCGTCAGGAGAGATGAGCCTCGCCGAGGCATCGCGCAAGGTCGTTGAACATACCTTTCTCTACGTTCGCGACGTGTCTCCAACTGTTGTGATAGCGCTGACGCCCCCATACTACCCCGTAGTCGGCAACTCCATGCTGGGCGCCGGAGCGGAGAGAATAAACAGCCTCGCCGACGAGATCATAGCCCGCGCCAAGAGCGAGTCGGGCCGCGAATATGTGAAATACTGCATCGTAGGTATGTCCGATCTCAGTTACTTCATGCAAAATCCTTCGCACGGCGACAATGAGTACGTCAGTGACAACATGCTGCTATGGGGGGACGTTTACGACATACCGTTCGAGGATTTGGGCGAAATCTCCATGCCGGTTATGAATATAGGTCCATGGGGAAAGGACATCCACAAATACACAGAAAGGGTTTTCAGGGAGGATCTGGTCAATCGAACGCCGGACCTCATGGCCTTCGCGATCGAAAGGGTTCTGTGGTAACGCCTCGGCGTCGTTCCGGACGTCATAAGGGCGGAAAGCGGCCAAACGGTATCGGTATCCGCGCCGCAGCGGAAACGAACGCCGAGGGCGCGGTTTTGTCGTTCGGAGCGCTCGAAGGAGAGATTTTATGAAGGAGTTCGCCGAGAGGATCAGCGTTATTGGAGGAATATCCCTCATAAGCCTGGTGCTGTGCGTCGGCCTTTTGTTTACGATAAAATCCGGGTTTTTCCAGTTCAGATTCCTGGGACACATCATGAAGAAGACGTTCGGTTCGATGCTGGGATCGGAAAACGTGTCGGGAAAGGGCACTTTGAATCCGCTCCAGGCGGTGAGCGCGGCTGTCGGCGGCACTGTGGGGGTGGGCAGCATAGGAGGCGTGGCCACGGCAATCGCGGCCGGCGGCCCGGGCGCGGTGTTCTGGCTCTGGGTATGCGCGTTGATAGGGATGATGACTAAAATGGCGGAGGTCTCTCTGGCGGTCTACTACAGGAGCGCTGACGAGGACGGAAACATCTACGGCGGGCCTACGCACTACATGGAAAAGGGCCTTGGAACCGAGAAGGGCTTTAAGGTCTGGGTCATCCCGGCGGTCATATTCGGCGGGGGAATATTCGCCACATTCTTCTTTTCCGTTCAGAACTACACGGTCTCGGAGGCCGTCGCCTCTACGTTCGGTATCGATATGATCGTCGTATCCGCGGTCTTCTGCCTGCTCGTGATGGCGGTGGCGCTGGGGGGCATCCCCAGGCTGGGCAAAGCGGCCGGGCGCCTCGTCCCCTTCATGTGCTTTTTCTATATCACGGGCGGCCTGATCGTCATATTGATCGACGCGGGCAACCTGCCCGCCACGTTCAGGCTGATCTTCAAATCAGCTTTTACCGGTACCGCGGCCGTGGGCGGGTTCACGGGGGCCGCGTTCGCCCAGGTCATACAGGTTGGCGTGGCCCGTTCGGTGTACTGCAACGAAGCCGGCTGGGGAACCTCTCCGATGATCCACTCGACGGCCAGGGTAGCTCATCCGGTGGCGCAGGGCCTCTGGGGCGGCTTCGAAGTCTTCCTCGACACCGTCATAATCTGCACGATCACCGCGGTAGCCATCATCAACACAGGAGCGTGGCAGTTGACCGACGCGGAGGGAGTTCGGCTCACCGGAGCCCCGCTCGCCCTTATGGCGTTTGAACTCAAACTTGGGGTGATAGGCCGTTACATTGTGACAATCAGCGCCTTCCTATTTGGCGTGACCACGGAAATCGGATGGTACGCGTATTACGAGATACTGCTCCGTCACATGCTCCGCGACAACCGTAAACTGAAGAAAAAAATACTCAAGATATTCAGGATAATTTCCCCTTTACCGTCCATGGTTGTGACCATTTTGGCCGTATTGTACGGGCTGCCGAGCGGTATAGTCTGGCTGATAGCCGACGTAGTAACAGGAATCCCGACGTTCGTCAACCTGATAGTGATCCTGCTGCTTTCAAAGACGTTCTTCATGCTGCTGAGAGACTATAAAGCGAGGTATCTGGGCATAAACAGAGTCGATCCTGATGTCAGACTGTTCTACGAGGACAAGAAAATTTCCTGAAAAACTGAGCGGATATTGCGGGCGGGAAGGTCATCTGGCGCGGATGAACCCGCGAAAAGGGATGTGATCTATTTGACTGGCATGCAAAAGGGGGTTGTTTTTACGATGATATCAGCCGTTGCCTACGGCATATCCCCGGTTCTGATAAAGATGGCCTACGACGGGGGGGCGACGTCGGCCTCCGTCGCTTTTTTGAGGATATTGGCGCTTCCGGCGCTGCTCGTCCTCATGCGGGCGGGGAATATACCGCTCTTCCTCACCAGGCGGGAGACTAAAGACGTGATCATGTCATGCGGGATCGGGTTCGGGATCACAACGCTGCTGCTTTTCGGTTCATATGCGTATATTCCGGTTGGTATGGCGACGACTCTCCACTTCATCTATCCGATAACGGTGAGCGTCGTCTGCGTCTTCTTTTTCCGGGAAAAATTCTCCATGCCGGCTCTTTTCGCTCTCGTAATGTGTACGGCGGGAGTGTTCTTGTTCACGGGAGACGCCTCGGGCGTCAGCGTCAAGGGCGTCGTCATGGCGCTGGTTTCGGGATTGACATACGCCTTTTTCCTGGTTTACATAGATAAGAGCGAGATCCGTAACATGAACCACTTCAAGCTGTCGTTCTGGCTCAGCGTCATGCTCGCGATATTCTTCGGCGCGTATGGAGCGATTACCGGCACGCTCGCGTTTAACCTGACGCTCAAGGCGTGGGCGCTCTGCGCAGCCAATTCGATCCTGTGCGCGGTGGTAGCGGTCACGTCATTGCAGTTGGGCATCCAGTTCTCCGGGGCCGCCACCGCCTCCATCCTCTCCACGATGGAGCCGATAACCAGTTTCGCCCTGGGCGTGTTAATTCTCGGAGAGGGATATTCCACCGCCAAGATGATAGGCGTTGTTTGCGTGGTGATAGCCGTAATCACGCTCAGCGCAAAAAAGTGAAGCGCGGAATTGGGGTTGCGGCGGTTTTGGCGTTGCCGCCGCGAAGGTTTAAATCTTCATCCTTTAGGCCCTGACGATAAATCAGCATCTCCTTAATTTGAGGCAAAACATTTCTTGATTGACATATTTTCGCATCCCTGTATATTTATCAATATATTCCACGCTCTCCGGGAGGTTTGGCAATGGGTAAATTCACGCAGAAGGACATGATATACGAAGGCAAGGCCAAGAGGCTCTATTCCACAGACGACCCTGACACGGCCGTTGTGGAGTACAAGGACAGCTTTACCGCTTTCAACGGCGAAAAAAGGGCCGAGATGTCGGGCAAGGGGCGGCTCAACAATCTGATAAGCTCGGAGATTTTCGGATATCTCGCCGAAAACGGCGTGCCGCTCCACTTCATTGAAAAGATAGACGACCTGCGGCAGCTCGCGGTGATGGTGAAAATATTTCCTCTCGAAGTCGTCGTGCGCAATATAACTACCGGGTCCATCGTAAAACGCCTCGGGGTCGCGGAAGGGATGAAGCTGCCGCGTCCGCTGGTGGAGTTCTATTACAAGGACGACGCTCTGGGCGATCCTATAGTAACCGAAGATCACGCGCTGATTTTCGGCTGGGCTTCGGAGGACGATCTGGCACAGATAAAAAAGATAACGCTCGACGTGAACGAGCTGCTCAAAAAACTTTTCGAGCCTCTCGGCGTGGTGCTGGTCGATTTCAAGCTCGAATTCGGACGCGACGCGAAAGGCGCGCTGCTGCTGGCGGACGAGATATCCCCCGACACTTGCAGGTTCTGGGACTCCTCCACAGGCGACAGGCTGGATAAAGATCGTTTCCGCAAAGATATGGGCAATGTGATGGGCGCTTATGAAGAGATATGGAGCAGGTTATCGGCCCGAAAAAAATAGAGGTGAGCGAGGGACATGGATTACAGGGAAGCGGGCGTCGATATCGACAGAGGCGATTCCTGGGTGCGAACCATCAAACGGCTGATATCGCGGCGCGAAGGGCTCCCCAAGACTGGCATAGGCGGATTCAGCGGCGCTATGAGCATCGGTGGAGGCCGGTCGATAGTCGCCTGTTGCGACGGCGTGGGCACCAAGATCGAGCTGGCCCGCGAGACCGGGATATACCGCGGACTGGGTCAGGATCTGGTGGCCATGAGCGTGAACGATCTGGCGACGTGCGGCGCGGAGCCCCTGTTTTTTCTGGATTATATCGCCTGCGGCGCGCTCGACGAGACGAAAATGGAGACCGTCATGGAGGGCATTCTGGACGGCTGTGAAATGAGCCGTTGCGCCCTCCTTGGCGGGGAGACCGCCGAAATGCCTGGCGTCTACTCTCCCGACGGGTTCGATCTTGCCGGTTTCGCCGTGGGCGTCGCCGGCGATGGCGAGATGACGGACGGTTCGCGCATAACGGCGGGCGACGTAATAATGGGCCTGCCCAGTTCAGGCATCCACAGCAACGGCTACAGCCTGATACGCAAAATCCTGCCGGGCGCTATGCGAAAATACAATATCTCGCTCGAAGATGAGCCCGATTGGGGCGACGGCGGGACGCTC
>JAISYN010000023.1 GCA_031269915.1 Synergistaceae bacterium | reverse complement strand
ACAGGACCGGCGAACATATCATGACCCTTCGGGATGAGACGATCCGAAAACTGCGCAGATACGCGGAACTGCTCGCTCTGGCCAACGAAAAAGTGCGGCTCACCGGCCCCAGAGACCCTCAGACCATATTCGACGAGCATATAATGGACGCGGTCCTCGCGCTGCCTTTTCTGGACAAAAGCCCCGGCGGCAGGTTCGCCGACATCGGGACAGGCGGAGGAATACCGGGGATAGTGTGGGCGATCTGCCGTCCGGACATGAACGGGGTGCTGATCGACAGCGTTGGGAAAAAGATCGCCGCGGTGCGCGAGATAGCGGATTCTCTCGGACTCGGGAACGTCGAAGCCGTAAACGCCAGATCCGAGGAATTGGCGTCTTCCAGGAGAGAATTTTTTGACGCGGCTGCGGCGCGCGCCGTCTCCCGCTCTGCCGTTCTCGCGGAATACCTGTCCCCCCTGGTAAAACCGGGGGGCAGGCTGATAGCTTTCAAGGGACCGGGAGCAGCCGGGGAACTTACCGTTCCCGGGGACGCATGGCGGTTGCTCGGGCTGGGAAAACCCAGCATATACCCTTATACGGCAGCTGGGAAAAAACTGTGTGTAGTGATATGGGAGAAAATTTCACCCTGTCCGAAGCGCTTCCCCAGAGCGCCGGGCGAAGCCCGGAGAAAGCCGTGGCGTCCTTGAGAGAAACACTCGGGCGCGGCTCTGTCAGGTAACAGCTCGAACCTGCCGCCTGCATCCGGGCCTCAGGCGCGATATTTCGCCTCGTGATCGAGCAGCCACTTTTTGCGATGAAGTCCGCCCCCGTATCCCGTAAGGGAGCCGTCGCTGCCGAGGACTCTGTGGCAGGGCACGATGATAGACACAGGGTTGCTGTGATTCGCCCCCCCCACCGCCCGCACCGCTTTAGGCCTCCCCGTAAGGGCGGCTATGCGCCCGTACGTGGACGTCCTGCCGTAGGGTATGAGCAGAAGCGCCCTCCACACGGACAGCTGAAACTCGGTGCCGCGCAGATCGAGTTCCACGCTGAAACTGACGCGCCTGCCGGAAAAGTACTCGTCAAGCTGAGTCAGGCACTTTTCCACGATATGGTTTCCGAGGCCTTCAGGCGAGTCTCCCCCATCGGAGAAATTCAGCTCCGTCACGCCGGATTCGGAGGCCGAGACTATTACTGTTCCTATGGGCGATTCGAAAAGACCCGTCGGCACAATGACCACTCCCTGTTACGGAATATTTTCTGTATATGGCAGCGAAGGAAATCATATCAGATAATATGGTCAGTAAAAAGCGTCATCTCATTTTCCCAGCATGAAGATACATATCACCCTGTCCTCATCCGGCAGGCCGAGGGCGGACCTTATCTCATTTTCCTTGATGGAATGTATGTAACGGGCGCCCAGTCCCATCGCCGCGCAGGCAAGATAGGCGTTCTGGGTCATCGCGCCCGCGGCCACGTCCGCGAACTGGGTCCTGAGTATTTCGTCGCTGAATTCCGCAAGAGCCTCCCCGTCGGCCACGAAGATCAGGGAACAGGGAACGCCCGCCACGAAACTTTGGAGGCCCATATCCGGCCTTATATCTTTTTTCGTGATCTCCCTCAGCGTATTGGCGCCCCAGTCGTAGAGAAACACTCCGTCGCGCCTCGCCGCGTATACGTTCACGTAGGGGGGCAGACCTCTGTCCATCGGGACGGTCCAGCCCTTCTGCCCTCTGTTCAGACCGGTTGCGGCCCACAGTACATTTGAGAGCTCCTCGTCTGACAGGTCGCCGGATGGGAAGTCGCCGCCGGGGGCCGAAGCTCTTTTTTTAAGCGCCTCGAACAACCCCATTCCGCCCTCCGTTTTCGGAGCCGGGAGTTTTATGTCCGCGACTGCGGACGACACGCATATCACCAGTAAAAACGCCGCTGCGGAAACAGCTGTCAGTCTCTTCATTAAAGATAAACCTCCAAAGGGTACAAAGTTTGTTACTGCTATCAAATGATAAACTCTTCCGATTGATTTCACAACATTCAATTATTTGTGACGCCGCCCAAAACACACTATATCTAATCAAATCCGCACAGAAGAAAATAAATTTAATTATTTTTTAAATTATATATCCGCATAACAGGGCTCTTTGGGCCGAAATATTCTCATATTTAAATGTTTGACAAATGGAACTTTCTCATGTACTATTCGTCTCGGCATGAAGGGAATATAAACATAACGCTCCGTGCCGCTCCGGTTAGCGGAGAAAATTATTTGAACCGAGTTAACTTTATCTCTGGATTTTCGCGCAGCGTTTATTTACGGCGGCGAATTTTCTATATATAAACAGGCGGTGTGAGTGTTGAAAAAGTATGTTTCAGGTTTTTTATTTTTTTCTATTGCATTGATATCGGTGTTTTTGCTCTCCGGACACGCGGAGGCGGCATATTCGACTTGGAATGAAATAATAGACGATATGCATACCGCCCTGGATAAAGCGTCTGCGGCCTACGGCGCGAACGACGCGGCCGCGGGAAAAAATTTCGTGAACGACGCGTATTTCGGTTATTACGAAAAGGAGGGCGTCGAACGCGCCACACTGTCCTACATATCGGGTAAAAGGGCAGCCTCGGTCGAATATCAGTTCAGCGCGATAAAACGGCTCATGACCGAAGGGGCCCCGCTCAGCGAGGTAAAGACGTCGGTCGAAAATCTGAAAAAAATGCTGAGAGAGGACGCCAATCAGCTCGACGGTAAAGAGGAAAGCGCTCTCGGGACGTTCCTCGCGTCGCTTCTCATCATCCTCCGGGAGGGCTTTGAGGCGATTCTTGTAATAGCCGCGATAGCGGCTTATCTCACCCGTTCCGGCAACAGGAGTTCAACCCGCGTGGTTTACGGAAGCGGCGCGGCGGCACTCGCCGCGTCGGCCCTCGCGGCGGTCGCTTTGCAGATGGTTTTCGAGGTGAGCGGCGCGAATCAGGAAATACTTGAAGGCGCGGCCATGCTGCTCGCGGTGGTGGTGCTCTTCTTCGTCAGCAACTGGATGATCTCCAAGGCGGAGACGGAAGCGTGGAAACAGTATATAGAGGACAAGGTCCAGACAGCGGTGGAGACCGGCAGTAAATTCGCCCTGGGGGCGGCCGCTTTCCTGGCAGTGTTCCGGGAGGGCGCCGAGACCATCCTGTTCTATCAGGCTCTGCTTTCGGAGACGGACATTTACGGTTACATGGTGTGGGCCGGTTTCGGCGTGGGATGCGTGGCTTTAGTGTTCATCTTCATCGCTGTGCGCTACGGGTCGCTGGTTATACCCATCAAGCCGTTTTTCACGGGAACCAGCATCCTCATGTATATAATGTCGATAGCTTTTGCCGGCGGCGGTATCAAGGAATTGCAGGAAGCTGACGTGGTAAGCGTGACGCCGGTTGGTTTTGTACAGAGTGTGGATATACTGGGTATTTACCCGACGGTCGAAACGCTGCTGCCGCAGGCGGTGCTGATAGTGGCCGCGGCAGCGTCGGTAGTGTACTACCGCACTAAGGGGCGCAAAGCTCGGATGGCTGCGGCGCGGTAAACCGGGGTTATAAATACATATAATATTTTTATACGCGGGAGGTAGTTATGTTATGAAGATTTTTTCCAGGATTTGCGTGTGTCTCGTACTTGCGGCAGTTTTGGCGTTCAGCGGTTCTGTTCTGACATCCGAAGCTGCGGCGCCTGCGCCCGGTGCGGCGACAGCGGGTTTTGAGGAATTTCCGCTCGGAGACGACCATGAAGTGGGACCGCTCGTGATCGCGGGAGTTTATTTCCAGCCTGTCGACATGGAACCGGCCGGATTGGGCGGTATTCCCGCCTCCCAGGCCGACGTCCATCT
>JAISYN010000347.1 GCA_031269915.1 Synergistaceae bacterium | reverse complement strand
CCTCCAAGCAGGTATGATATCTGGCGGCGCAGCTCCTTGTCGAGGCGTTCATGAATTCCTTTATTGATGAAATCAAGCACGTGTTTGTTGCCCAACATCTGCGGAACAGACGGCCCAAAAAATTCGCTTATCTCACGCCGTCCACTCCTTGTTTTTCCCCCAGTTCTATGCCAAAGTCCCTCATGACCGCCTTCCATCCAAGCAACGAATCCGTGAGGAAATTTTTCTTTCGTACCAAATTTCACGCCAGCGATTACAGTTTTTCGTTTTTCAACGGGAACATTCTGCGGTTTTTTTGGTGAAACGAAGAACTTATACAAACCTATTTGACTCCCGGTTGAAATAATTTCCGCTGTTAATTTTTTTTCTGTTGCCATTTTAATTGTTAGCGTTTTACGAACTGTGACCGGCTTAATCGCATATTGTTCACATATGGCTTTTATCGCGTCCGTCCGCGCCCCCTCTGCCGCCCTATTGATAGCTCTTGCTGCGGCTTTTGCCGCGGCTCCTGGAATGCTTCTCAAAACGCCGATCATTTTAAATTGTTCGTGACTTAACGTTATATCGACGGATATCATCGCGCCGCCCCCGCTTTCAAAGTTATCTCGAAAACCCCCTCGTAGTCAACGAACTCGCGGATAAAAAACTTCCTGCAGTCGACCGTTATCTCCTGCCCTATTCGCGGCGTGCCGCCGTACTCGTCGGCGCGGATGAACAGGAGATACAGGTCGCTTTGCAGACCGGCCATAACGACGGCGCCCTTATCCGTGGAGCGGCCGGAATCTCTGGCGGCGAACGCGGCGTCATATTTGTCGAACACGCAGAGGATTTTCCCGCCGTTTACCGTATGATATCCGGCGAGTTCCAGGTCATTGAACCAGGCCGCTCCCTTTGCCAGGTCACTTTTTACGTCGTCCTTGAGACTTCTTGCCTCCCGATTCTCCAGGCTCATTTTCAGCGCCGGGAATATCTCCTCCAGCGGCGGATACGTCGATATCGTCATGATTCACCTCCGCGCCCGCGCCATCATCAGGATCGCCCGCGCCATCGCCCGCGTCGTCATCAGGATCGCCCGCGCCATCGCCCGCGCCGTCGCCCGCGCCGTCATCAGGATCACCCGCGCCATCGCCCGCGCCGTCATCATCCGGAATTTCCACTATCGCGCCGAGCCGCAGCAGCCTCTCGATGTCAGCTTCCGAAAGCTCTATCTCCAGTTCTATCGCCTCGCCCGGCTCATAAATCCTGCCGTCGCCGCCCTGCACCTTTCCGAGTCCGGCTACGCGGTACATCACGCTACCACCCTTACCGCCCAGCCGTCGACGTTGACCGGCATCGGAAGCGGACGCGCGGTCAGGCGCAAAATCTTAGTGGATGAGTCCTCGTCGACAAAGACCTGCGGTACGCGAGGCAAGGCCACAGTGTGAAAGTCTTTCCTCACCATGTACGTGACCGCTCCGTAGAACATTCTGCCCCGCGTGCTGGTGGACGCCAGCAAAACCGTGTTGTCCGGGATGAACGGCGTCATCGTCTTCGTCGCCGGGTCCATAAAGGAAGCGTCGTAAGTGTAGATATCCGCCCCAACCAGCGGCAGACGTCCGAAGAATCTCACCAGCGGCTCCTTTATAACCGGTTCGATGGTTCCGAAGTTGATGCGCAGAATGTCGTAATATTTCTGGAAATTCGGATGATTTATCAGTATCATGGCCGTTTCCGAGCGCATCAGAAGGACGTTCGGGTCCACTCCGCTCGCCTCGACGATATCCTTGCGCCACTGCATCATCTGTTCGAAGGGTTTGGCCGCCGCGTTCGTCCAAAGATTGCTTCCGGTGAGCGTCACCTTGTTGGTGAACTTGTAATCGACGTGAAACGCGACCTTGCTGCCCGAATTGACCTCGCCGTCGATATCTATCTCGCCGTTGAAAAGCAGTTCGCGGCACATCCACTCCTCGCGCAGGGATATCGCCCTGTCGAGATAGATGTAATCCTCCGCCTGAAGTTCGGCCGCCCGCTGTTCCGGCGTTTTGGGCGAATATACCGCCTCTCCCAGACTCCGATTTACGAGATTCTCCGGCGTTATGACGCGCTCCGGAGAGATTTTGGGTATCGCCAAACTCCGCGTCTCGAAACCGTCGCGCTCCATAGGTATCCCTCCGCCGCGGGGAGCGACGAACGGCGCCATCGCCAGATTCCCTTTGTAGTAGTCGAAGTCGATATGCTCGGTGAGGAAAGTCCGGTTCCCCCCGCCGAAGAACGTCCTTCTCAGGAAAGTCGGCAGCGGAGGCGTGTCACGGACCGCCTCTGTCATGGTTCTCGTCTCGTCGATGGATATCTGACCGCTCATCAGTGAATCCCGCCTTCCTTATCGATTGATGCGCTCAAGTGCATATTGAGTTTCCGCATTTCCGTCTCATGCGTCCCCCAGGTGTCGCTTCCGCCGAAGATAAGCGAACCCCGGATGAAATAGCCCGCGCTGTACGCGACTGCGTCTATGGGGCTTCCGCCGCTCACCGCGCCGGTGTCGATATCCTCCGCGAGAACGCAGTCGGGCTTGTCCCTGTCCGGCACGTTCACCGGGTTCTGAGTTGTCCCAGTGTTAATGGTATGGGAGGAATCCACCGTCACGGCCTCGCCGCCAGCGAGGATAGCGAGAACGGTCCCTCTCTTGAGCGGCCCCTGTCCCGCGGCGAGCTGTACTCCCTTGTGCTGAACGGGAAACCTTGGACCGGCGATGAGGTTATCCTGCAAACTCGCCCCTATATCGCTCATCAACTCCCTGCTCATTTAACATCCCTGCCTTTCTCTATGGCTTCCTTGAGGGCTTTGGCCTTTTTATCGATATCGGCGCTCTTTTCGAACCCTGTTCCGTTATTGACCGCGGCGAGATTGTTCACCCCAGACGCGTCCGCGTCGGCGAGCCGGTCTTTAAACGCGGCGATTCCGGCGATCTTGTGCGCCTTGATTATTTCAACGGCCGCCTGTTCGGGAGAGACGCCGGTCTCGTATTTCGCCCTGGCGATAATGACCTCCGCTCCGGGTATGTTCAGCTCGTCGAGCGCCTTTATCCGCTCGCGTTCCGCTTTAACGGCGCTGGATATCTCATCGCGCGTACCCGCGCCGCCCGTCTGAGGTTCGGCGGACGTTATCGGTATGTTTTGAACGGGGGGAGTCCCTGTTTCATCATCTTTCAAATTTTTCTCCTCCATTTCTTTTTTTAGGCTTTCCGGCAGATTGCGATAACCCGTCAGATCGAATTCCACGCCGCCCATCGCCAAAACGCCCGGCCTGACCGACGCCGCGGCCATCAACGGCGCCGCCGCGACATCCGCGAAACCCTTTTCAATCGCCTCGTCGGCTGTAAACCACGTTTCATCGTCCAGCATCTGAATCAGTTCATCCCGCGGCAATCCCGTCTTATCGTTATACGCCGCGATCATCGAATCGCGTATTTTGTCGAGAACATCCGCTTCTTTGCGGAGGTCTCCGGCGTCTCCCCTTATACGGATCATGGGATTGTGGATCATCATCATGGAGTTGCCGGGCATGATGACAGTATCCCCGGCCATTGCCACAACTGATGCCGCCGAAAGCGCGAACCCGTCTATGTGAACGACGACATTCGCCTGGTGCTGTTTTAAAATCGAATAGACGGCCGAACCGGCCGACACATCCCCCCCGTAGCTGTTGATATGTACATGCAGCGTTTTGATATCGCCAAGGGCCTTCAATTCCTCGAGGAACGATTTCGGGGTAATATCGTCCTCCCACCATGAATCCTCCGTGATATAGCCGTATATCTGTATCTCGCCGACGATTATATCCTCGCCGGCGTCATTTCTCGCTTTCGCCGTCTTCATCGTCCAGAACGGCGCTTTCGTCAGTGTTCCCTTCTCCGGCATCGCCCGAATCACCTCCTTTGGATAAAATTCCCGCGCCGCGCATAAGATTTTCTTCGTGCGCGAGCTGGCGCACGTTCGATTCGAAGTCGCCCCCGGTGAGTTCGGCCGTCTCCCTCGCCCGTGTGGAAAAACCCTGCTCGACCCGGATTTTCGAGGCGTTGACTTCTTTCAGCGGGTCTATCTGCCCCTGCGTAGGACCGTACCACTCCGCCCTGAGCCACGCCTTGCGCGTTTCAGGCGCGAGCCAGAAACCCGGCGCGCAGAGCCGTCCCTTCGCCACAGCCTCCGTGATGACCTCTTCGTAAATCGGCTGGCAAAAATCCTTGACGAACCACGACCGGCGAGCCTTGAACATCTTCCACGCTTCCAGCAGCGAAGCCCTGGAGGCGCTGTAGCTGGCCGTAAACTGCTTGACGAGTATCTCGTAGGGAAGTTCGAGCGCCGCTCCCATCTGACGGCATATCGCGTTCGCGAACATCTCGAATCCCGAGTATGGCCGTCCTGGGTTGGCTATCTGCGCTTTTTCGTTCGGACCCAGCGTGACCACGGAACCGTTTCCGAGTTCCACCGTCGTCTCGTCCTCGGCGTCAATCTGGTCGTCGAAGGGTATGGAATCCTCGCCCGGAGGGGCATTGGGATTTTCCGTCGCCAAAAACACGGTAAACATGCCGGCCACAACAGCGGCCACAAGTTCGGCTTCCGTGTACCGCCCGAGCTGTTTGGCCGCCTCGATGATCGGCGCGAGAACCGGAACGCCGCGCGACTGGCCGATGCGCTCGGAATCCATGACATGAAGAATGTTCCGCCTCCCGGTCTTATCGCCGAACGCCTTTACCCGCTCCCACTTTTTGGGTTCTGACGCGATAAAACCGTTCGACAGCGGATGTTGATTGCAGACATGGTACGCTACGACCTCGCCGTTAGGCCCGGTCTCCACTCCCTGATAAATCCGCTTCGAAGTATCCATATTCAACGGGTCGCATACCCGGTCGGCCTCTATCAACATTACGCGCAGGTCATAGGGGTTGCCGTCCCTTGAAATGACCGGCATGGCCGCGAACACATCGCCGTCCATGAGCAGCGACAAAAAGGCGAGCTGCTGAAGGTCGGCGAAGTCGTTCTGGCGGGCCGCGTCGCAGTCCACGGTATCCGCCCACAACTGAAATTCGTTTTGCGCTTTGCGCTGCCACACATCGGCCTCGTCCGGCGTTATCCCCAACACATCGGCGGCTATCGACGGCTTGACCATGAGCCCCGCGCCGATTACGTTCGTGCGCGTCGTTTTAAGCGCTCCCGTGGCTATGAGCGCTCCGCCCATATAAAGGTCTCGCGACCTCTCCCTGAGTTTTAGGATATTCCGGTCGATGTCGTCGTGCGCGCTGAAGCTGCTGGAGAGCCAGCCTATGAGTGATTTTTTCGTCGTGTTCGCGCCGTGATGGGAATAACCGCTGTTTTTAACCTTGTGACCGCCCGCGAGGGAACTGCCCAGACGGGTCAAAAATTTCCCGACAGCCCGTTTCATCATAAATCC
>JAISYN010000344.1 GCA_031269915.1 Synergistaceae bacterium | reverse complement strand
ATATCGAGGGAAAAATTCAAGTCAATTACCCCGCAAAAATTGCACCCTCACGGACAAAGTAAAAATCTGCATCAGGTTTCTTTCCGTGCTGTAAATATGCTGTAAAAAAAATTAAAGGGCTCAGGTCAAATTCCCCTGAACCCTTGCTATCTCTGGAGCCGGTGTCCGGACTCGGACCGGAGACCTGCGCATTACGAGTGCGCTGCTCTACCAACTGAGCTACACCGGCATTGGTAAGACCTGATAGTATTTTATTTATTATATCAGCCGCTCATGTGACGTCAACCACGCTGAAAATACCCCCCAAATCTCCACTTTTTATCCAAAGAAGAAGAGGTTGATGTCAAAGATAATCATTTCTTGCCATTAATTGTTTCCAGAGGAGCAATTTTCGCTTGCGGCGTCATTTTGCTTACGCTTGCGCAATAACCACATCCCCGTGACTTCCTGTAAGGGCTGTTTTATATTATGGGCGAATCTCAACTCCCTTCATTCTGTTCGAACTTCCAGCACGCGGAGTTTGTACCATGCGGATTTAAAACCTCGCCTGTATTGAGCCAAAGATCGTTATCACGCGTGCTCTTGAGTGACTGCCAATACGTGCCGCAAGTAAAAAAATCGCTGGCCTCAATCTTTTTGGACGGTTCGCACTGTATTCCCCGCCCAAGCATATTCTTTTCAGCATACTCAGAATATTGAATGTCAGTAGCGTTATCTGCCGCCACGGGGAACCAGCTCCCTGCCGGGTTCGGGCAGAGCCCGGGGGTTTTGATCCTGCGGCTTCAGGATGGTAATTCAGGCTTGCAACCTCGTTTTATCCCAGTATAATTAATTTATGCTGGCAAATAGTTGGGAGTGTTGAAATGGCAGTGCGATATGACGACGAAACGCTTAAAATTATTGATGTCGGCCCGAACAGGATAAAGCGAATGGAAATGGCAGCGGCGGAAAACCCCGTTCTCGATGCGGCGAATGAGATAGAGGCCATGTTCTGGGCCGACAAGAATGAAAGGGAACAGTATTTCGCGTATCAGCGTATGTTAATGGATGCCTACAGCGCCGAACATACTCATGAATATTTAATAGCCGAAGCCCAAAAAAAGGAAGAGATGAGGGCATTGAAAGTGTAACGAGTTCAATGCTCGCTAAGGGAATCCCTATCGCGACTATTGCCGAATGCACGGGACTGGACGAAAAAACAATACTTTCGTTGAAGCCCAGATAGTCGAGTACGTAGGCGAAGGCGACATAAAGAGGGTGAGCGATGATTATTTGAGAGAAAAGCGCGGGGAGGAAATATTGGGCTGAGATGATTAAAGAATCAATTAAAAAAGGCTGAACATTATGTTGATACATATTAATTTCTTGTTAAAATCAATGTTTTCTGCAAAATGGTATTACAGAATATTGAATGTGTATAGGTTTTGTTATGAAAAATACATTGCTATTGTGGCATTAATGAGAAAATTGATTTATAGACCTTTGGGACCAAAACCTTTGAAACAAATACCAGAGGAACTCCTTGACAATTTTACTATGCAAAAGAGAATACCCATAATGAAATTGTATTTAGATGACAGGGCATCTACCTCGTGTCGTAACACTGTTGAAAAATACGAAAAAGTTTTTTCTCAACTTCAAAGTAGAGTGTTTGAGTATTATGGGAAAGCCATCTTTTCTTTTTATGACGCTCTTGACGACTACGATTTAACCGAGAAAACAGTAATCATTTTCGGATTAGCGGGATGTAATTGTGAAGCAATGGCCTTATGGAAAGGCGCGAAGCATGTATATGTTGTAGATTATAACCGACCTATATGCGAACATGAGCGTATAACAGTTCTTAATTACGCCGAATTGCAGGAAAGAGAGATTATTGCTGATATTGGTTTTTCGTTTTCGTCTTTTGAGCATGATGGATTAGGCCGCTATGGAGATTCCATTTCTCCCGATGGCGATTTAAATGCTATGCGCCGCGCTAAGAAATTAATAAGAATAAATGGACTAATGTTTTTGGGGGTTCCTGTGGGGTTGGATTGCGTTGTTTGGAATGCACATAGAATTTATGGTCAATACCGGTTGCCTTTTTTACTTGATGGCTGGTTATGCTTAGATGCTTATTCATGGGAGGGAGAAGATTTATTTGAGGCGCCATTAGGGGCATATGATCAACCTCTTCTGGTACTTAAAAACCTTCCAGATGATGTGGTTCATCAGAGAGTGAGCTTTATAAAAAGAATGCAGTATGCGGATATAGTGGCGAAACACTCCAAAATTACAACTAAAGATGGGAAGATTTTGAAAAAAATTCTTGAAATGCAATTGAAACATTTGCGAACTAACTGTTCTTAAAGATGTATTTTCGAGGAGGGTATAAGTAATGGGAATGATATATCCTGGTATTCCAGTACATGTCGCTGAATTTATGCAGAAAACGTATCAGTTGGATACTTTTGTGGAAACTGGTACGTATATGGCCGATACAGCCGTGTCGGTAAGCAAATTTTTTAAAAAAGTATATACAATCGAATTGTCTGAAGGATTATATACGACCGCAAAAAATAAGTACAAACACATCAAAAATATCGATTTTTTGCAAGGTTCGGCGTCGTTAGAATTGAGCCGCTTGCTTTCCTCTGAATTTCCGCCATCCTTATTTTGGTTGGACGCACATTGGTCCGGAGGCGTGACGGCTGGAGAAAATATTCCGTGTACTCTTCTTGATGAAATCGATATAATATTGCGCTCTAACAAGGATCATGTGATATTGATAGACGATGCAAGAATTATGTTAGTTCCTCCTCCGGTGTTTATGAGGCGTCCAGATTATTTGCCCGCGTATTCGGAAGTTACGGATGTTTTGAATTCCATTGAAAAGAGGTATTCTATTATTTGGAGAGATATTGTAATATCTGTTCCGCTTAGTTCGGAAGAATCGCTTTATCATTATTTAAACAGCCAGAAAGATGTAAATTTTTGGTCACGCGGTGATTTGTTCGCTCATGAGGAATATGGGGGGCACGATTTTGCTCATGAAGGGCTGGGTCTTGTATTGCGTTGTTGGAAAAAAGCGCTTCTGGGTTCGCTGTATTTGCCGGGAGCTTTTTATAGAAGCGTCAAGGCAAAGCTGTAAAAATATGCAAAAAAGGAACTGCGTGACATATGTATAGACAAAAGCCTGCCCTTACTATTTTGACAATTCCAAGGAGTTTCGAAGGAGATACCGGAGTAAGGCAGCGCAACGCTGTTGGCAGTTGGCTAGATTTGAAGCCGAAGCCGGAAGTAATTCTGCTGGGAGACGATCCCGGCGTCGATGAGGCAGCCGCTGAATTGGGAGTGGAACATATTCCCTGGATAGAAAAGACGGAAAGCGGAACGCCCTTATTCAGCGACGCGCTGCTCAAAGGGCAGGACTATGCCCGGAGCGATGTTGTTGCATTTGTAAATTCCGATATCATCCTTTTCGATGATTTTGTACAAGCTATAGAAAAGACAAAAACAATGCATTGGAAGAGGTATCTTCTCATCGGGCAGCGCATGGATTGCGATTTCACACGGAGCATTGATTTCTCGAATTCCTGTTGGCAAACCGATATAAGAAACGAGATTGAGAGAAGCGCTACTCTCCATCCTCCAACGGGCAAAGATTATTTTATTTTCCCCAAAGGGACATATGAGAAAATACCTCCTTTTGCCATAGGCAGAATGGGATTCGACTGTTGGATGGTAAGCGCTTCTATAATGAAGGGATTCCCTGTTGCGGATATGACCGATGGTATATTTGCCGTGCATCAAAATCATGATTATCGCCATTTTATGGATGATGCCAATGATAATATAGAGGGATATCCGGAGGTAAAACGTAATAGGCTTTTGATGGAACCCTATACCGCTGCTCATGTTTGCAGTCAAACTGTCCATGCCACATGGATGCTGAAAGACGGAACGTTAAAACGGAGATTTTCTTTTTGCGGCGCTCTTTTAAAGTTATTTGCGCACGTCATCGTGTTTAATACGCATAGCGCGTGTTATGATATGGCGAAATTATTGGAAATGTCCCGTGAAATAAAATTGTTTAGTTTTTGGGAAAGCGTCGAGTTAAACATGCCGAGAGGGAAAACGGTAAAGGAAAAACTGGCCAAATTCAGATTGTGGAAGATGATAAGGGATACGAAACTGGGTAAAATAATAAGAAAATTTTTAAATGAGTTATAAATGTCAATTTGTGTTCGAGAAACCTGCGGAGGTATGAATATTGGGCAAAAAATCTGAAGAGTGGTTGTCGCAGAAACGCTGGAACCCGTTCAACAGTTACAAGCTTTTGGCGCATGTCAATCGATGGTCACAAATTGAGTACGGCAGGATAATTCCTCCCCCGATGTTGATAACTGTGGATCCGGCAAATACCTGCAATTTCGACTGCGCGTGGTGCAACGCCAAATATGTCAGGGAACACAGAAATTTCATGCTAACGTCCAAAATTTTGGGAGATATAGCACGTTTTTTGCCGCGCTGGGGCGCGGGTTACGGCTATAAGGAGCCGGGGGTTAAAGCGATATGTATAGCCGGAGGAGGAGAGCCATTGCTGAATAGGGCTACTCCATCGTTTATCGAACAGGTGCGCGGCGGCGGCATTGAAGTCGGAGTGGTCACCAACGGTTCTTTCGTAGGCGAATGCATTGAAGCCCTTAGCCAGTGCACATGGGTCGGGGTATCAGTGGATTCCGGCACGGCCGAGACATTGAATAAATTAAAGGGCTTGGAACCGTCCAGAATGGAATTCAGGAAAATTATCGATAATATCGCGAACCTTGTGGATTATTCCAGTAGCAGGGGCGCCCAATTGGGGAAACCGCATCCGTCATACGGAGTCAGCTACAAATATCTTCTGTATAAAGAGAATATAGGCGAGGTATATAAAGCGGCTAAACTGGCAAAAGAGATCGGCTGCAAGAACATACACTACAGACCTGCCGGAACGACCTGGAACAACGTCGATGAAGGCAACCAGATAATCTTTACTGAAGAGGATATTGATTTATTCAACGAGCAGATAATTAAGGCGCAGGAGTTGGATGATGAATCTTTTGGCGTTTTCGGTGTGACTCACAAATTTGACTCTCAGTTTGGTATCTCCAATATGTTCAAAGCCTGTCACGCGATATTTATGACTGCCGTCATCTCTCCGCCGTTGACGAAAGAATCCCCCAGAGATTCTTTCGTTTTGGGGCTTTGCTGCGATCGCAGGGGAGATCCTGCGCTGGAGCTTTTGCGGGACTGCTTGGATGTGGACGAGATAGAGAGAGTTTGGGGGCGTGAGAAACATTGGGATATTCATGATGCCATCAGAGTGGCGCATTGCCCGCGCTGTACATATCAGCCGCATAATCAGATATACGAACAGGTTATACGGAACGACAGCATGACTTATAAGTTTATATGACATATTGATGGAGACTTATTATGCCGGGACAAAGCATTTTCGAGGATAAAAACATAGAGGAAGTCCGCGCGTTTTGGAATGCCCGTCCTTGTAATATCCGGCATTCCGACAAAGAAAAAGGCACTCGGGAGTATTTTGACGAAGTTGAGCGAAGGAAATATCTGGTTGAACCGCATATTCCGCTTTTTGCCGAGTTTGCCAGGTGGAGAGGCAAAAAAGTGCTCGAAGTAGGATGTGGGATAGGCACTGATACCATTAACTTTGCGAGGTATGGCGCCAATGTTACGGCGGTGGATCTTTCAGACGCTTCTCTTGAACTTGCCCAAAAACGGGCAGGAATTTTCGGTTTGGAGGATAAAATTACTTTTTATAGGGCCAACGCGGAAAACTTGTCGAATGTTGTTCCAGTGGAAACATATGATTTAGTTTATAGTTTCGGCGTCATTCATCATACTCCCCATCCTGCGTCGGTGATTGCTCAGGTGCGGCAATATATGGACAGCGACAGTGTTTTTAAAATAATGGTTTACAATAGGTATTCGTGGAAAGTCGGGACAATCATCTCATCCAGCGGGTTCAAATTCTGGAAACTAGACGAATTGATTTCGAAAAATTCGGAGGCCCAGACTGGTTCTCCCGTAACGTACACTTATACGAGAAAATCCATAAAAACACTTTTGACCGGAATGACTATTCAATTGATATTTGTCGGCCATATATTTCCTTATGAGGTGGAAGCGTATAAACGGTACAGGTATAAAAAAACATGGTATTTCAGGTTGCTTCCCGACAAAATTTTTCGTTCGATGGAGAGACTTTGGGGCTGGCATTTATGTGCCGAAGCAAAAATCGCTTAAAATAAAATGGATAACGGACTGGGGGGTGCATCATGAACGTTTCCGTAATAGGTCTTGGCAAACTCGGCTTGTGTACGGCAGCGTGTATTGCCTCGAAAGGGCATTGTGTGGCGGGAGTTGATAAGGACGAATCAGTGATAGAAACCCTTAAAGACCGCCGCTGCCTGGTACGTGAAAACGCCTTGCCAGAGTTGCTGAATGAATCTTTTGAGAGGATATCTTTCAGTTCGTCTGTTGAAGAAGCGATTTTCAGCACCGATGTTACCTTGATTATAGTTCCCACGCCGAGCGATCGGGATGGAGTGTTTTCCAACGAAGCCGTAGTTTCAGTTTTGAGAGAAGCGGGTTCGGTTTTGAAGCGGAAGAAAGATTTTCATGTAGTAGATGTAGTCTCTACTGTCATGCCGGGTTCCTCAGAAAAGGAATTCATTCCTCTTTTGGAAAATATGACTGGCAAAAAGTGCGGCATTGATTTTGGCTTTGCCTATAACCCGGAGTTCATCGCTCTCGGTAGCGTAATACATGATTTTTTGAATCCCGATCTGGTGTTGATTGGTTCGTCAGATGACAGAACCGGAGAATGTTTAAGGAATTTATACGAGAGTTTTGTCGACAGTTCTCCGAAGTTTGCCGTCATGTCTTTAATCAACGCTGAAATTACCAAATTGGCGCTGAATTGTTACGTTACGATGAAAATAACTTATGCCAATGAGTTAGCGCGCCTTTGCGGCGCCATTGACGGCGCCAATGTAGACGTGGTCTCCGAGGCATTGGGTGCGGATACCCGTATCGGGGGCCGTTGTTTGAAAGGAGGGCTTGGATTTGCCGGGCCTTGTTTTCCGCGTGACAATATCGCATTTCAGAAATTATCTTCCGCCGTCGGCGCTGAATTGTTTCTCCCCTCCCAAGTAGTGAAATCCAATGATTTTATTGTCGATTACCTGTTCGATATTGTCGATGAACGCATTGAAAATGGGGCGGCGCTTGCTTTGCTCGGTTTTTCCTATAAAGCTGGGACCCACATCTGCGAATGTTCTCAATCCCTTAAGCTGATGAATCGTTTCCTTGAAGCGGGATATCTCGTCTTGGCTCACGATCCGATGGCGAAGATAGATGTACCTTTGCGGTACAAAGGCTCTGTGACAGTGTGTGACGATCCGCTGGACGCCGTGATTTCGGCAAAGGGCGTTCTGCTGCTGACTCCGTGGACAATATATGCTTCGATGGACTTGAAAATTTTGGAGCGTAAGCTTGCGCATCCGATACATTTTTTCGACTGCTGGAGAGCGTTAGAAGATATCGCCTCAATCGACACAGTCAAATATTGGGCTTTGGGAGTCCGTTCCGGTCGGAAGGAATGACCGTTGCTCGGAGTGACAGCGGCCGTTTGCGTATTTAACAGGAACTATATGATTGCTCTAGCGAAAAATGTTTCGACGAAGAGGACGGATTTTTTGTAATTACAGGCGGGGAAAACCAATTGTTAAAATAAGGTCGTGAATGAATATTGAAAAAAGCAACATTATCTCCTATCGCGCTGTTTGTTTATAGTCGTCTTGAACACACGAAACGGACGGTAGAAGCGATTGCCGCAAATACTTTAGCCGCCGATAGCGAGCTTATCGTTTTTTCAGACGGTCCTAAAAACGATGATGCTGTTATTAAAGTCGAGCAGGTTCGCGCGTTTATCGATGAAATAAAAGGATTTACTTCCGTTCGGATTATAAAAAGAGAAAAGAATATGGGCCTTGCGAATTCGATAATAGCAGGCGTTACTCAGGTTATAAATGAATACGGAAAGATAATTGTCCTTGAGGATGACTTAATTACAAGTAGATTTTTTTTAAAATATATGAATGACGGCCTTGATTTGTATGAGAAGGACGAAGAGGTTTCCAGCATAAATGGGTTTATGCATCCGTTGAAAGTATCTTCGACGCCGATCCCGGAAAGCTATTTTCTGCCTTTTAGTGATTGTTGGGGATGGGGGACGTGGAAACGCGCTTGGGATAATTTCAACAGCGATGCGCGAGCGCTTCTCAGACAAATAAAACATAGGAAACTCTCTGGTAAATTTGATTTTGATTCTTCATATCCTTATACTCGTTTACTTAAACAGCAAATAAAGGGCGAGGTTGACTCATGGGCAATACGTTGGTACGCGACAAATTTTTTATTGAATTTGAAAGGTTTGTACCCAGGGGAATCTTTTGTTCAGAATATTGGTTTTGATGGCGGAGGAACTCATTGCGGTGAAATTGACAATCTGGAATTAATTAATTCCAGATTGTCTGAATCTTATAATAAGCTCAAGAAGATACAGGTGAAAGTCAATCCGATTGTATATGGTTATATAAAAGATTATTATAAACGCACATTTTTACGGAGGAACCCTTTTATTGAAGCCATCTTCGATATTGGACGTAATGTTTTACCTAAAAAATTTCTACTTTTCATTAGGAAAATTCGCACAGAGAAATCAAGAATTTTATGAGAATAATATAGGATGTACATTAATTTTAAAGAAGGTTTGCGACGTGTCTGATAATTCTTTTGAGATAGTTCGCTATGATGCGGTAATATACGCGATGATAATAAGAGCCTCCTTCGCCGCCTACGGCGTCAACTTTTTCACGCCGGACGACTTCTCGCAGCAGTTGGCTTATATGCATCACCCAGAGGGCAAGGTGATAGACGCCCATGTCCACAATCCTGTTCCGCGCGAGGTACATTACACGCTCGAGGTTCTCTTCATACGGCGCGGGCGCCTGCGCGTCGATTTTTACGACAAAGAGCGGAATTATCTGGAAAGCAGGGAACTCGCGCAGGGCGACACGATACTTCTCGCCGAGGGAGGGCATGGTTTCGAGGTCATAGAGGAAGTGGAGATGATCGAGGTCAAACAGGGGCCATATACCGGAGACGCGGACAAGACGCGCTTTGCCGGCAGCGGGCCGATCTTGTATAGAAGCATTGAGGAAGGGTCAAAAGAGTGATGAAAGTCGCGGTCAACGAACCCGATCTGCGAGGCAATGAAAAGAAATATCTCTGCGAATGCATAGACACCGGCTGGATTTCATCGGAGGGGCCTTTTGTAGAGCGTTTTGAGCGTGAGATGGCCCGTCTTTGCGAACGTAAACACGGAATAGCGGTTAGCAACGGCAGCGTCGCTCTTGATGCGGCGCTGGAAGCTCTGGGTTTGCCTGAAGGCAGCGAGGTCATTATGCCGGCATTCACCATAATATCTTGCGCGTCCGCCATCTTGAGAGCCGGATGCATCCCCGTTCCTGTTGACTGCGACAGGACATGGAACATGGATGTGAAGCGGGTCGAGTCCAAGATCACTCGAAACACGAGCGCGATAATGGCGGTGCATATATACGGTCTTCCGGTTGATATGGCGTATATCTGCCAGCTTGCCCGAAAGCATGACCTCAAGGTCATAGAGGACGCTGCTGAGGCCATAGGTCAGAATTGTCATGGGCATCCTTGCGGCTCGTGGGGAGACGTGAGCTGTTTCAGCTTTTATCCGAACAAGCATGTGACGACGGGCGAGGGCGGCATGATTTTATGCGACGGCGACGGCCTGGCCGAGCGCTGCCGCGCTCTGCGGAATCTGTGCTTTATTCCCGAACAGCGATTTTTGCATTATGAACTGGGATATAATTTCAGAATGTCCAACCTGCAAGCGGCGCTCGGAGTGGCTCAATTGGAGAAGCTGGACTCGACTGTGAGAAAAAAAAGATATATAGGGGCGAAATATCAGAAGTTGCTGGGTGGTTTGGCCGGTCTGGAACTGCCCGTTCATAAAACGGATTATGCCGATAACATCTATTGGGTTTTCGGCATTGTCCTTGGGGATGAAATACCGATTGACGCGCGGGAGTTCTCCAAGCGTCTTGCTGCCCTTGGGGTAGGTACCAGGCCGTTCTTTTGGCCGATGCACGAACAGCCGGTTTTAATCGATAGAGGGCTCTTTGGCGGCGAGCGGTATCCCGAGTCCGAGCGGATAGCTCGGAGGGGATTTTATATCCCCAGCGGGGTCGCGCTCACCGACGAACAGATGGAATACGCGGCCGGCCAAGTGGCGTCCGTATTGGAGGATACCTGATGCCGCAATTCGGGGATTACAGCAAATATTATAACTTGTTATATAGCGACAAGGATTATGGGGGAGAGGCGAGGTACGTCGACTCAATAATAAAAAGGTACGCGCCGCACGCCGCGACGATGCTGGAGCTTGGTTGCGGCACCGGGCGCTATACCGCGGAGTTTGCGTCTATGGGATATCGCGTACATGGAGTCGATATGAGCGGCGAGATGCTGCGCGAAGCGCGCGGCATCCAAAACTCCAACATAGAATTATCATGCGGAGACGCGCGAAATATTCGTCTTGGCGAAAAATTTGACGTGGTAGCGGCGCTCTTTCACGTTATGAGCTATCAGTCGTCGAATCGGGATGTTTTGGACGTGCTGGCGACGATGAAAACGCATCTGGCCGACGGCGGGATTGCCCTGTTCGATTTCTGGTACGGTCCCGCGGTGCTGACACTGCGGCCGGAGACTAGATTCAAAGAAGTCGAGGACGACGAGATCAAGGTGTCGCGGGTCGCCGTCCCGGTTATGGATATTGGGAAAAACAGGGTTGCAGTCAATTATACTGCTTTTATCCTGAATAAACGCGACGGAAACGTGAATAAACTGCGGGAAACGCATAATATGAGGTATTTTTTCTTGCCAGAACTTGAATTGATGCTTGATATGTTGAATTTATGTATTGTAGCCCCATTAGGATGGTATACGGACTTATATCCTAACAATGCTACTTGGGCAGCCTTAATGATTGTGAGTAAATGATGAAAAAATTTTTAATAGTTTTTCCTTCGGAATGGCTTGCGTATTCTCCCACTATCTTGAATATGGTTAAATTATTAAGTGTTTGCGGGCAAGTGGACATAGTTAGCTTCTGGGATGAGAAGACGTCTTACGTAAAAACTCTCGAAGCTCGTGTTCATTTTATCAAGATTCCTCCCATGGTTTTTCGAGTTTTGGCTAAATTGCATTTATTAAGAGCATATAAGCTTCTATCGTTACTGTGGGTTGTCTTCCGCAAGTCGCGAATAAAATATGATGTTTCTTTTGGCGTGGATCCCCTAGGGTTTATTGCTGTGAGGATTTTCTGCGGTAACCCCGTTTTTTTGTCATTGGAGATTGAGCATAATTTATGGTCTGAGATTGCAAAAACGTTGCGAGTGTCGAAGTTATTGATTCAATCACAAGAGAGAATGGAATTTATGTTTGGCAAGGATTCCAAGTTCCGATATTGGATATTGCCTAATTCTCCTATTATATTGCCTGACATGAAACAAGAATTTAGGAAACCCAAAGGGCATATACTTTATTTTGGGAATATATGCAAAAAACATGGAGTGGAATTCTGTATTGATTCTTTAAAATTGATGAGCGATGACATTAAGCTGACTCTACACGGAATAATTACAGGAGACTATTTTTATTATTTGAATAAAAAATATTCGGAATTGATCAATAATGATAGACTCTGCATTACGTCTAAATATGTCGAACAAGCCGATATCCATTTATATTTTAATGCATTTGATATAGGTTTGTGTCTGTATGACATAGAGAAGAGCGCATCGCCAGATTTTAATTATTTAAGTTGCCCGTCGGGGAAAATGTACGATTATTTTGCGGCGGGTTTGCCGGTCATAGGGAGCAATATTCTGGGCTTGCAGGATGTAAAAATTTTCAGCGCTGGACTGTTAATTGATGATTATCAACCTAATACGATTATTGGGGCGATAAATCATATATACGAAAATTATAGCCGTTATTCCGCGGCATCCTATAAAGCCGGGTGTCATTTTGATTTTCGAAAATTTTTTTTGCTTATATTAGACGATTTATATCAATAGGGTTCCTATGTCTTGTCTTGAGATAAATCCCAAAATCACAATAATTACCGCCTGTCTCAACGCCGCGGGCACCATTGAGCAGACGATCCGCAGCGTTCTGGATCAGGGGTATCCGAACCTGGAGTATATAATCGTCGACGGAGGTTCCTCGGACGGCACGCTGGATGTGGTCGAAAAATACAGGGAGCGTATATCGACTGTCGTATCAGAGCCCGATAACGGAATCTACGATGCGTTTAACAAGGGCATTAAACTTGCGACCGGGGATTTGATCGGGATACTGAACGCGGATGATCTTTACGCGCCGTGGACTTTGAAAACAGTTTCCAAGGTCTATGCCGAACAGCCAAATTATGATGTCTATTTCGGTAAGGTCGTCTATGTAAATGTAAAAAATGGGAAAAGGATACTTTATGCTCTCGGTCATCCGGGCAATCTGACATATCGCATGGATCAAATGAGCCCTCAGCATCCCTCTATTTTCGTTCCGAAGAAAACCTACGATAAGTGCGGACGGTATGACACGCGCTATCGAATCGTCGGTGATTGGGATTATTTCTTGGGGCTTTTTCTTAATGGGGCGCGTTTTTATTCGATTAATACGGTATTTACCGCTTTCAGCGCGTCAGGTATCTCAAGTCATATGTCCAGGAGGCATTTAATTGAGAACAAGTGGGTGTATTGCAAGTATTTTAATAAGCTTGAAGCTTTTGGGAAGAACGCCAAGATGTACATGCGGTATTATGTCAAGCAGCTTATGATCCTGATGAAAATTTATGATAAATATGTTGCGCTGCGTGACAGCCGCGCAGCCGCGTATTCTAACGTAGAGTTCTCCGGCGAATATTGCAGCGCTGATGCCGCCTCTGTATGGAGCGACTTGCGGGAAGATCGCCTCCGTCAGTATTAACGTCGATTAACTCATCTTCAGCGAAGACATGAAACAATCCGCTGCCGATAATGGCTGAGAACTGACGATCCCAATCGGCAAGCGTAAATGCATCCTTGACCAAAAATTCGACAGAAAACCTTGGACATGCGAATTGCCTCCATAATATGGCGGGCGAGTAATATTCGTTAATTTCTCTGTAAAAATTTACTTTTGTATGTATAATTATTTCAGTAATTTTATTAAACGAAAATAAGGGGGTTGCGCCGTATGAAAAGGAAGCATGCCGCAATTTATTTCGCTGTTTTGGGCATATTCGCGTTATGCGCGGGCGCCGCGTTCGCGGCTATGGGTAAGGTTGAGGGGTTTTCGTTTACAGCGACCGCCAACAAAGATTTGGCTGGGGCTGGTAATACGGCCGCGGCCGACGGCAAGCCCGACGCCGAGTTTGACGTCAAGGTCAGCGGAACGGCGGGTGCTCTCTCTGCCTTTACGCTGAAAAATCTCACCACGAAGCAGGAGTGGTCCACGGCGAGCGGAGCGCAGAATGTGCTCGTCGTGACTGACAGCAAAGGTTCCGTCATAAATTCTTCGTTCCCGAAAGTGGCGTTTTTGCTGCTCGCCGACTACAAGGTCTACGTGAACGACAGAGCGGCCATTGCCGCGGCGGGCGGAGAGTTCGAGGTAACGGTGAAATTCGTGGACGGCTCGACCGCTACGGCCCGCGCGACAGTGGCAGCGGCTCCCACGCCGAACAACGCGCAGGCTGCCGCCCAACCCGCGGCTGCTGCGGCTGTCCCAGCCGCTCCTGCCGGAAGCGGCGCGAAACTTATCTCGTCCGCGTATAAAGGGCCCGGGGGATATGATTTGAGCGACGGTACGAAAAAATTGGGCTCGAACATGAATCCCGATCACCGTTTCGACATCAGCCTCGCGGGCGGCGATACCCTGATTGGCGTGAGGATTCGGGCGACTGGGGGCGGCGCTTCCGAAAAGACGTGGGACACCGTCGCCACGACGGGCAATCCGCTGGTGGTCGTGACCGATCTCGGGAAGGGAACGCCGCTCAACAGCGCCGACGGTTCCATCTCCATATCGATAACCAATCTGCGCGACCTGAGCTTGTGGGTCGACGGCAGCGGCGATCTCGCGAAACAGGATTTCAGGCTGACGCTTCTTTTTACCGGAGGACGCATAGAGGAGACCGACATAAAACAGGCGGCTGCGCAGGCTCCGGCGAGATCGGGCGACACAGGGCCCAGACCGGGCGGCGGCGCTGGCAGCAGAACGGGCGGCCGAGCCATTGAGCGCGCCGTGCAGATGAGCGCCAAGCCCGTTCAGATAAAGCTCGACGTCGTCGGTAAAAACAGGCTCAAGAAGGCAAGCGGAACAAAAGACTTTTCTTTGGTCATAAAGGTTCGCGGGCAGGGCAGTATCGAGGTCATATCGCTCGCCAACCAGACCGGCAAGGGCAGATGGGATACCATTCCCGGAAGTAGCGCGTGGCTCATGTTGGTTCGAACGAATAACAGCCAGGTCAACGATCCGAAGGATTTCAGCGTCTCGATACCGATAAAGGGCAGCGACACGCTGGAACTCCTGATAGAGGACGACGGGACGCTCGCCAAGAAGGACGCGCGCTTTCTGCTCGCCGTCACATGGGACGACGGCGAGATAACGGAGGAATTGCTGACCTGGTAAACTTGCATAATTGTAGAGCGCAGCGAGCGATGAAAAAGCTGAGAGTTCTACGATCCTGTTTGACCCGAATAGCCCGCCTTAGTACAGCGGGGCTATTCGGGTTTACGAATACTCAAGCGTTCAAGTTTATTTCGCAATAATATTTTTTCAATACCTTCAGGACCTCTTCGACCCGTCGGTCGGCAATGGAATACGTGATATCTGCTGCTGGGAGAGGGCCGACTGCGTAGCGAATATACAACCATGCGATACTGCGCGAATTCGCGCAGTACGGTCAAAACAGCCGCGGATATCACGGAACCGAATATGGAGCCCAGCTCTCCGAGAACCACTATGACCAGGATTTCGACGGAGCGCGTGAAGCCGGACGCTGACGGATCCAGTATTACGTGCGTGAATGATTATAACTCAAAATGACTGTCCTTTTCACCATAGTCTAGGCGTGAAGCATGCCCACCGCTTTCCCGTGCGAAGGCGGATTGGAAACCGGCTCTGCGTCCGCGGCGCTGAACGAATTCAGCATGGCCTCCATGTCGCTCGCTAGCTCCGCGAGGTTTTCCGCGCCCCTGGCCATCTCATCGGCGGACGCCGCCGTATCGGCGACGCGATTGCGGATGTTATCGCCGGCGGACGCGACGCTCGTCACTCTCTCGGCTATATTCTGTACGGACATTGCTATCTCCTCGCTCGACGCCGCCTGCTGCTGGGAAACCGCGGCGAGATCCTGCGTGCCGCCGGCGATATCCCTGAGATACTTCATCATGTTGTCTATAAGCTCCTCGGTTTTCGCCGACAGATCTCTCGCTTCCTCGGACGCCTTCGCGTTGCCCTGCGAAACGGCGACGACTTTTCCTAGATCCCCCGTAATCGTCTCGGCGAGATTGGCGATGTTTTTAGCGGCGGCATTGCTGTCCTCCGCAAGCTTTCGGACCTCCTCGGCGACGACCGCGAAACCGCGTCCCGCGTCGCCGGCGCGCGCGGCTTCTATGGCGGCGTTCAAGGCGAGCAGATTGGTCTGATCCGCTATTCCCCCTATCTGAGCGACGAAATTCTGGATCTGGCGCGTCCTGGAGCTAAGTTCCTGAACGCTCTGAACGGCTTCCAAGGCGTCCTTCGCCACGACCTCGATGTCTTTCACGACGTGCCGCACCGCGCTCATGCCGTCTTCTCCGGCATTCATCGCCGCATCGACCTGGTGCGCCATACTGGTGCCCTTTTCAGCCATTGACTGCGCTCCGGCCGAAACCTCCTCCACCGACGCGTTTACCTCCTCTCCGCTCGTAGAGAGCGCATTGAGGTTCGTCCCCATATCTTCCACGTTGACCCGGAAATTCTCCACCAGATCCTTTGTCTGCTGCGCGAGGGACGAAAATCGTTTCGACGCGTCGACAATTTTGTTGTTTGTGTCGACCGAGTGCGTGTAAACCGAGCCCATGTTCTCGATCATCTGATTGAGGTTTTTTTCCAGCGTGCCGAACTCGTCGAACTCGGTTATCTCTATCTTCTTCGAGAAGTCGCCGCCGGCGGCCAGCACCGCGAAACTGATTATTTTTTTCGCGATCTTGCGCAGATAGCTCGCGACCAGGATCAGCAGGATCGTCGCTATCGAAAGCCCTATGACCGGCGCTATCGCGCTGTTGAAAACAAGGTGCGTTATGGTGTCCGTGACCTCGCTGTTGTCGAGCATGACGACCAGAATCCAGCCGGTTTCCGGTATCGTTTTATAGAAAACGCGGTTCGTGCCTTTGTCCGTCTTCAACGTCGTCATTCCCTTCCCGTTGCTCAGCACCGTCCTGCCGAAGTCGACGATGTTCGGGTCGCGCTCGTTCGTTATCAGATGGTTGATGGTTCTCGAGTCATCATAAAACGTTATGAATTCGCCATTTTTGCCGAGTATGAAAGCCTTGCCCGTGGCCCCGACGGAGACGCTTCTAACGGTCTCCTGAATGTGGGAGAGCGTTACGTCTATTGTGCCGACTCCGAGCATCTTTCCCTCATCGTCGAAAAACGGGACTGTGGATGTGATCAACGCTAGTTTCGCCACAGGCTCAAAGTACACGTCCGTCCAGACCGCTTTCCCATCTGAAGACTTTCCTATGATATAAAAGTCCTCATTGCGGTAATCGACTTCATCCGCGTAATTCGGCTTGGATATTATCCTGTCGCCTTCTCTGTGCGTGTAGAGGCCGAATTTTTCCCTGCCCCGGTAAATATTGGGCTCCAACCATATTCCGCAGGCAAACGTATTGCCGTACACCTGATTCAACCTCATCAAAAAAGAGGCCATCTCTCCGCTGTCTATCGAGCTTTCATCAATGGCCTTGGCGTAAGCGGCCAGGCTGTACGATAGGGACTCGTTCTTGCTGAACTCGTTTCGTACGGACAGCTCAGTCTTTTCCAGCAGCTCGCTCATCTTCTCATTCATCTGCGTATTTATCTGCGACCACCTCAGCCTGCTGATGATCGCCGCGAAAAGTATTATCGAAACGGCGATAACCGGCACTACGGAGATTATGATGCGGGACATTATGCCTTTGAATTTCATACCATCACCCCATTTTAAAAATATCCTTATCTACAATAGGTATTCTATTTTTGCGTTTTAAATTTATAAACCGCACAACGCGCAGGGCAAAACATCCGGCGCGCCGCGTTAAGGCGTCTCGCACGTTGGAATCAGAGGGTACAGATGGTTTCTACCGACAAAGGCGGGGTTTTTTTTCTGAAAAATTACGTAGGGAATTTACGGCGTTCCGTCTCCCAGACCTATCCGGGACAGCCGGTAATCTCCGTTCAATATGCCGTTCGTCCAGTCTTTATTCTCCAGGTACCACTTCACCGTCGCGCGCAGCCCTTCCTCGAAAGTATGAAGCGGCGTCCAGCCGAGTTCCGCCTTCAGTTTCCCCGCGTCCATCGCGTAGCGGCGGTCGTGGCCGGGGCGGTCTTTCACGAAAACAACGAGATCGTCGTAGGATTTACCGCCTCGCCTTGGCGTCATCTCGCCGAGAATGGCGCAGATGTTTTGAACCACCTGAAGGTTGGAGCGTTCGCTGTCCCCTCCTATCGCGTACGTCTCCCCGGCGCTTCCGCGTTCCAGGACACTGACGAGCGCTCGGCAGTGATCGCGGACGTGGAGCCAGTCGCGCACATTGCCGCCGTCGCCGTATACCGGAATCGGCTTTTCGGCGAGCGCGGAGAGTATCACGTGGGGGATCAGTTTTTCCGGAAATTGATACGGCCCGTAGTTGTTCGAGCAGTTCGTCACGAGCACAGGCAATCCATACGTATGGCTCCACGCGCGCGCCAGATGGTCGGAACCCGCTTTCGACGCCGAATAGGGGGAACGGGGGGAATAAGGCGTATGTTCGTCAAAACGGCCCTCGCCGCCCAGCGAACCGAAGACCTCGTCGGTCGAGACGTGCAAAAACCTGAAGCGCCGCGCGCGCGCCGCTTCGAGCGTTTCGAAATACCACCTCGCCGCTTCGAGAAGCGTAAAAGTACCCAGGATATTGGTATTTATGAAATCGGCCGGCCCGTCTATGGAACGGTCGACATGCGACTCGGCGGCCAGATGCAAAACGGCGTCGGGGCGCGTCTCCTCGAACACCGATTTCAGGAGCGCCCCGTCGCAGACGTCTCCCTTCACGAAAGTATAATCCGCGCCGTCAGGCAGGGATTGCAGCGACGACAGATGGCCGGCGTAAGTAAGTTTATCGAGGTTGATCACACCATACCCTTTTTCGGCGGCGTATCTTATCAAGTTGCTTCCTATAAAACCGGCGCCGCCGGTGACAAGCAGTTTTGTCCCGCTGTTTTTCAATTGTATCGTTCCCCCAGGATATTCCGATCCAGTCTCCGCCCGTATCACAGCGCATGACGACAGGCAACCTCCGTTTATTTTACTACATGCCGCTTCATTTTTCGCATGGCGCAAAACAAAAAGCGCCTCAAACCGCGGGATCGAAACATCGGGTTCTGCCCGAACCCGGCAAGGAGCAAGCTCCCTGTAATCTCTTCAATTTATAAAAGAGGTCCGGGGAACTGGTTTTCCAGCGGAGTTTGAGGCGGAGCCCCGAGGTTATGCCCGCGGTTCGAGGAAGCGCGACGGCAATGGACAAAACCGGACGATATGCGTATAATCGCCGTAGTCCGACAATTACAATCCCGGCGTACGGGAATCCGGTGAAAATCCGGAACGGCCCCGCCACTGTAATCGGGATGAAACCGCAACCGCCACTGTTCTCACGAATGGGAAGGCGCGGGAGTAGGAAGACCGAAAGCCAGGAGACCGGCCGGGATTGAAGGGATTTTTTGCGCGAGGGCGCAAGGCGATCGCCGCGATCCGCCAACCCCTGTCACTCCCAGCTTCACTAAAGAAGCGCAAAAATCCCCGGATTTCAGGAAGGCTGATTTATCGTCAGGAGCCAGAAGGGTGAAGATTAAACCCTTGCGGCGTCTGTATTCCTGAGCGGCAAAATGACGTTTGGGTGAATCAATTACCAGCGTTTCCTTAGCAATCGACCTTTGGCGGATGAGCAGTCAGGAGGCGTCCGAATGACATTTTTGGAGTATATGAACTTGGGCGGAGCGATAATGTGGGTGATACTCTTCATGTCGGTCGCGGCGACGGCATTCATCATCGAACGGCTGTTTTTCTTCTCCTCCGAATCATCCGACGCGGCGGCGGTTGAATCCGCGTTCGCGCGTGCCATTGACGGGCGGGGCGTCGATGAGGCGAGAGACTCTTTTTCCGGCGGAACCTCCCTGCAAAAGCTGTTTTTGACGGCGTGCGACAACTGGGATATGGAGAGCGACGGCATTAAAGACGTATTGGACGGAACGATCAGGAGTGAGATGTTCCGGTGGGAGAAAAACCTTTTTTTTCTGGAGATAACCGCGAAGGTGTCCACTCTGCTGGGGTTACTGGGAACTGTGCTGGGAATGGTGGAAATGTTCCATACGCTGAACATAGGCGGTTCGGTCACATCGGGCGCGGTCACAGGGGGTATATGGAAGGCGCTTTTCACAACCGTAATGGGGCTTTCGGTCGCGATACCGATGATCGTCATTCACGGCTTCCTCGAGCGGAGGATTGCCGTTGAGGACGAAAAACTGCGCCGAGGCGCGGACTTCATAATAAAACGCTGCCACGAGCGGAAGAAAGGTATCCGGCGCGCATGAGAAACAAGAAAAGGAACGCCGACCCCGACATAACTCCGTTGATAGATATGCTCTTTATGCTGATAATTTTTTTCATGCTGACCGCCGTTTTCGTCCAGGGCTCCATCGAAATAGACCTCCCCCAGGGCGGACCGCCTCCGGTAAGCGGCGTCAAACCGATCGTCGTGACAGTGACGGAAGATTCGAAGATCCTGTGGGCGGGCGGCGAGGTGACGCGCTCCGAACTGCCCGGGCTGGTGGGGGCCGCGCGCGCGAAAAGCGAGGACATACTGATAGCCGGTGACAGGAGCGCCCTTTACGGCGATGTGGCGGAGCTTCTGGACGACTTGCGCGGTCTCGGGGTAGAGAACGTGGGCATGATTTTCGGAGAAAAAGACGGCGACAGATGAGGCGCACCGGGTTTTCGTTCCTCCTGAGCGCGGTTTTGCACTTTTTCCTGCTCATGGCGCTCTCGCTGGCGATCCGAGACGCCGAGCCCGAAGCGTATGGAAACGCCATGCGCGTAACGCTCGGCGGCGCGGGGGACGGAGGCGCATGGGGCGGCGACGCGGCAGGAGCGGATGGATCGGCCGGAGCGCAAAATCTTCCCGATCCGACTGGCCCCTCCGGGGAACCCGAGCAAGCTGCCGATGAAAACGCGGCGCAACCGATGCAGCCGCAGGAGCCCGCTGAAACTTTCGCGATGCTGCCGACGGAACCGGAGCCGCCTCGAGAACCCGAACCCCAGCCGGAGCCCGAACC
>JAISYN010000332.1 GCA_031269915.1 Synergistaceae bacterium | reverse complement strand
ATGATGTGGGGCTACTATGGAACATGGAACTTTATCGTGCAAAGTAAAAACTGGAACTTCTTGCAAGAGAAACTTCCGCAGCGACGATACCTAACTGGAACTTACTTTTGCAATTCACGAGGTAAAAATTTTTCATTCTCAATACTTGCCATACCACCCAACCGCCTATATAATTACTTGCGTTGCCGCAAGGCAAACGCGGAAATAGCTCAGCTGGTAGAGCATTGGCTTCCCAAGCCAAGGGTCGCGGGTTCGAATCCCGTTTTCCGCTCCAGTGATATCAAGGGTTCAGGGGAATTTCCTCTGAACTCATTTTTTTATCATTACACCACCCTTACACCATAGAGATATGGGGTGCAATATTTACGCGCCATTGACGAGGCTTACCTGATGGATATAATGAAACAGCTTATCCCGGTTCGGCAAAGGAGGTACGATAATGCCGAGCATAAGGAAATATCGGCAAGGAAGGCAGGTGTGGCTTGGCAATACCGCATAAAGACAGTAATTTTCACAAATACGCAAAAAGAGGAAAGGAGTTGAGATTATGAAACATGAGATGGAAAAAACGAGATTAGACAAACCGATACCCGAACAGGAAATCTTTTCGAGGAATGAAAGATTTATAGCCAGGTGTGGATTGTGCGCAGCGATTCCTACCGCGGCGCTTTACGGCCTGTGCCTGATGTTCCCAAACCATCCGCAGATTGCGGCGATGTTTGCCGCTATAGGAGCGCTGACACTGTTCACCGCTTCCCTGTGTATCCTCGCGAAACCATCCGAAGTAACCGCGAATGCGGCAAAAAAACTGGCTAAACGGAGCTTGATATACGCAGGGAGGGTATCGGCCGGTTTAAGGGCGGCTCAATACCTTTTTGCATACGTTCCCAACAGGCAAAGGCATACATGCCGCGTTCGGACTAACGCGCGCGCTCGTCGTCACGCGTCCCGGCCGACATTTGCCCACGCTTCATGCTCGTCTGGAGACAAAGATTCCGACGATGGAGTACCCGATCAATCAGACCAAGGAGACCCGCCCGGGTTTTCGCACCACCATACTGTAACATTTTCCTCACTTAGCGACAAAAAACTGAATAGCCCTTCCGGTCAGCGGCACCCTTCGCTCCTGCCTGACTGTTGGCCCATGCCCTGGAATAGGTATGGCGGCTCACGGAGGTGTGCGGCATGACTGTCAGGTCGCGCATCGAAAAGTCCATTCCATCAATAGCATGGGGCGGCCTTCCACTGCTGCTCGGGGAAAAGGACGCGGCGCTCATTCTTGGCACATCCTTGAGTTTTTTAAGGAAGGCCCGTAGTGAAGGCGCGCGCGGTGGACGAACCATAGCACCTCCATTTGTCGCCGTAGGAGGCCGCCGTTATTACAGGACAGCGGACTTGAAATCCTGGGTCGAGGGGCTTGCGGGAAGGGAGGCGATCTGATATGCCCCGCCTTGCTGAGAGAGATTGGGATAAAATCCCGGAATCCGAATTTGTTGGAGTCGATGCCAGGGTATTGAAAGACGAATTGCTTGCCCCAAGCGCAAAGGTTGTATACGCCGCAATATGCGCACGCGCTGGCTCAGATGCCCGTGAAACGTCTCTAAGGATATCTGATATCGCCAGGGAAGCCTGCTGCTCCAGGAAAACTGCCCAGGAATCATTGAAGGCACTCGCGCTCCGCGGTGTCATCGAGACAGAACCGCGTTTCAACGGTAACAGGCAAACGGCGAATTTTTACCGCATCATCGGGCATCGTGCCGAATGTTACGAGAATCGCGCTGATTCCCATACCGAGCAGCGCCTAGAGGTGTGAGACTGCGATGAATGCTTCGGGAGTGGATGATGTGCAAGGCAATTTTGAGGCGACGCTGGAACAGGCAGAAGCAGACATCCACAAGGAGGCTCCGCGCAACGCGAAAGGCGGATACGCCTACGCGGAGATTGCTAAAGCTGCATTTGCGAAGATAACGCTTTTCCGAAGCAAAGGGTTCAGCTACGTGCAGATATGCAGGGTGTTCGAGAAAAACGGCCTACTGCCGAAAAAATCGAACCCGTACAGCCTCCGCGCCGCGTTTCACAGGGAACGCCGCAGGTTGGCACGAGAGGAGGAGATAGATGAACTGTTCAATCAGGATGAAACAGGTACGGACAGTAATTCGGCGCCTATTAAAACCGGCAAAACAGCACAGGCAAGCAAAGTAGTCTCGGTTGACGGGCACTGGGATCAAAAAACTCGCAGCGAGGCGGCGAAAAGGGAGAGGATAAGGGGTATGGCCAGCCTTAAAGTCGACACCGGCAACGGACAGATCACCAAATTCTCGGACGGGAACTTTGAATATTAAGCAAAACATAAAAAGAGGGGGTAAAAACGTTGATGTACATGAAGGACACAATTTTTTACGTAGGCGGTAGCAAGGGAGGGGTCGGCAAGAGCATGGTATCACACGCGCTTGTCCAATTCCTGATCGACAAATACAGCGATCAAAAGACGATATACGTGGTCGAGACCGACGACAGCAACCCCGACGTGGGACGCGCGTACAAAGGGAAAATTCCCGGTGCTGGTTTTGTATTGGACGAAGACGAACGCGGCTGGCTGGCCTTGAGCGACCTCTTGGATGGGAGCCGGGACACGCTCTTCGTGATAAACAGCGCCGCGCGGAGCAACATGGGGATCCGCAAGAACGGGCGCGAATTCACTGAGACGCTCAGAAACGGCGGGCGGTATGACTTAGTGACACTGTGGCCGATGAACAGACAAAAGGATTCCGTCGTCTTGCTGGGGGATTTCCTCCGATACGTCGATTACGGCTCCGTATACCCGGTACTCAACACCTATTTCGGGGATGCCGTCGACTTTACGCTCTATACGAATTATCTGCGCGAGTCGGATTTCCTGGAATCGAAAGTGACAAAAACGCTCATTTTCCCGTCTCTTTCCGACATGATAGCGGATATCTTCTACTCCGGCGGGCAGACGATCCCGGAAACGGAGGGCAGGCTCAACGCGCTGGCGAGGCAATATTTTCTGACGTGGCGCAGGAAGGCCAACGCTATGTTCGAGGAAATCGAAGAAATAGCAAATGCGGATGTCACAGCGGAAGGGGACGGCGAGCTATGATCGAAACGGCGGTCATAAAGCGCTTATCAGATATCGAGACGGCTTGCCGGAAAAACGGTCATGAAACTGAATGCTGTTTACGGAAAACCCGACGGATATTTGCACACTTTGACGAAATATTCGACAGCGTAACGGAAAACTCGACAGCCGGACAGTTTCCAGTATCAAAAAACTTCACGCTTTGCCGGAATACTGAACGTGTTGGACAGGTTGACAGAAGAATCGGCTCGATATCAAAAATCCAGAGGCAGAGCGTATTCAGCGAGAAATCGCCAGAGAGCGCTTATCGGATTTGTGAACAGTGTTTCCGGATCACTGAACGCGCTTCACGGATTTCGAGACGGCTGTATGGTTTCCTTTACGGTTTTACGGAATACCAGACAGCCAGCCGTAAGCCAAAGGGACAGATGAACCGACGAAATCGAAGCATTTCGAAGCGGAGCCGAGCGCCGGATTACGCGGCATATACGAGATAGGTAACTGACAAGCCGGAAGTTGTTGAACGCAAACCCCCTCCGGGGTTTGCCTCAACAACTTCAGATGGCGTCACTCGGCGCTGTCGCTTCTCATTCACGCCCGGCTTGAAACACAAAATTCAAGACAAAACAGACACTACCCAATAGGGAGGATGGAGTGATGAATCATGGCGAGGCCAAGGAAGAAAGACGGATTGAAGCGCTTATACCACGTCGGCATCCGCCTTGACGAGTCCGAGTACGGGAAGATTCACGCGGAGTCCGATAAAATAGGCGCCACCGTATCGGCGTACATTAGGGGCAAGGCCCTTCGGGGATTCGTCCGCGTGCCGAAGCAAGCGAAGGTCGACTCCGCTGATATAGCCCTGCTGTCAAAACTGGCGGGGCTGTTCAAGAAATCCTACACGGACACCGGCGGCGCTTATGCCGGCCAGACGCGCGTTATTTTTGACGAAATCCGCGCGCTCATGCTGAAGATGAACCGGCAGGTTGACGGCGATGATCGGGAAGCACATAGCGAATCCGAAAACGCGTAGCTCGTTCAGCGCCTTGAACGCCTACATAACCGGCAAGTCCAAGGGGCAGCCGCCAGGCGAGAAGATTGACTATACCGGTTGCGTCAACCTGGCTTCTGTCGAGACTGCCACGATTGAGATGGAGTCGCTTGCGTTCCTGAACAAACGCTGTAAAGACCCAGTGATGCACCTGCTTTTAAGCTGGATGGAGAACGAAACCCCAAGCGTGGAACAGGTGAAGGAAGCCGTCAGGCTCACGCTCGACGAATTGAATCTGTCACGGTGCCAGGCGGTGTATTCCCTCCACCAAAACACGGACAACATGCACCTCCACATCTGCGTGAGCCGTATAGACCCGGAGACGCGCAAGACCATAACGCCCGCCGGGGGCTGGACACGCAGAGGCATGGAACGGACCGCCAGACGAGTCGAGCGCGCCCAGGGCAGGGCGTCCGCTGAAAACGCGTGGTCTGAGTTCAATGAGAGCGGCGAGCTGGTCAGGAAACCGGTAAACAGCGACACCGCCAAAATCCCTCAAAAGGTCAACGACGCCGAGAACCTCACCGGCGAGCAGTCAGCCGTGAGGAAGGCGCAGGAAGTGTTGAAGGGCTCTATCAAGAATATCGGCGGTTGGAGCGATCTTCACAGCCTTATGGCCTCTAACGGCATGAGGTACGAGAAAAAGGGCTCAGGCGCAGTGATCCATGTAGGTGAAGTTATAGTGAAGGCGAGCAGCGTGTCTCGCGACCTTTCGTTTGCGAAGCTCGAAAAACGGATAGGCGCCTACCAGCCGCCGCTCGAAACAGAACGTCTCCCCAATTTTGGGGGCACGCCGTCCAACCCCGTGCCGCTCGACAAATCGAACGACAACCCGAACTGGCGGGCGTACATCGCGGAGCGGAAAAGCTATTACAGGGACAAAAAACAGCTTCGTGAACGGCTTAGTATGTCACAACGGGAGGAAAGGGGCGCAATACGCAAGCGGCAAGCCAAGGAAAGATCTGATTTGTTCGCCACTCTCAGGGGCAAGGGCTTCAATCGCGCGTATATCGCAAAACAACGCTCCATCCTTGCCTCGAAGCACGCTTATGAATCCGCGCTATTGAAAGAATCCCAGGCTTCGGCTCGAAAGGGACTGCAAAAGCGGGACGCCATATACACATCCTATGAGCGATGGCTTAGAGAGCGCGGCCATGTGGGCGAGGCCGACGCGTGGAGGCACCGCAGGGACAGCGCGTTCCTGCAACTGGAGTGTCCAAACCCGGACAGTCAGGGATCCGGGACGAACGCACCAACTGGGCTTGCCGGATTCAGCGTCGCCGTGACGAAGCAAGGTCTGCGGTATTACAGGGAATCCGCGCCGCGTGAGGTGTCCTTCATCGACACAGGGCGGCTCATCCGCGTCTACAAGCAGGATGGCGACACATTGCTTGCCGCGCTCCGGCTGGCTCAGGAGAAATGGGGCGGCGTTCATTTCAACGGCACAGACGAGTACAAGAAAAAGTGCGCCGAAATCGCGGCTAAGAATGGCATCCGCGTCTCGAATCCAGAATTGTCCGGCATCGTCAGGGAATACGAGCGCAAAGCCCAGCCGTCGATGTCCGTCGAGGCGGCACGAAAGACCATCGAGGCTGAAACCGCGTCGCAGGAGGCCAAGCACTGGAAGGCATGGGGTTCTTACAACGCCCATAAGAAAGAGTTTGAAGCCCTGACCGCTGGCGAGCCGGCAAAGCCCAAACTTTTCGGTATTGGCGTCAAGAAGTGGCGCGCCGATCACGCTACGTGGGAGTCTGAACGAGACAGACTCCTTGAATTGATCCGCTCCGGCCTCGAATCCTTCGACATCAAACTCCCCCCTAGCAGTGCGGATATGGGCAAAGCGGACAAGGAAGCCGCCTCGATGCATGAACACTACAAAAAATATGCCGCCGAGGAAGCGCGGCGTCTCCATCCCGAAGCCGACGCAATCATTTTTGATTGCGTCGCGAGGATCGAGCGTGAGGAACGCGCAAGGCGCGAAGCCGAGGAAGCGAGGGAGCGGATCGAAAAAGAAAACTACAGGCGTTTCCGCATCTCGATACTGGAACTCGCCGCCAAGTTCGGCAATGGAGCGCCCATCATCACGAACGCGCAGGACGGGAGGACATACGGCGGGCGCGTCATCGGAACTGCCGAGCATAACGGTCATCACTACGCCGTTCAAGTGATCGGCGAAAATCGTATTATCCTGCACAATATTGAAAAAGACGACCTCCCGCAAATCGCCTCAATTGTGGGTAAGAAGGTCGAAATAAAATGCCTTGACTGGAGTATAGGCACGATTGCGGATGAACCGGAGCGACATGAAAGAGGCAGTGGGCGGAGCAGATGATGTGTACATTCCCCGCTGCTCAATGTCCTCCTGGTGAGTATTGGGTGTTGGAAGAGAGTTATCCGGCACGTCGCAGAGCGATGGCCAGAGAAGCAGATCTGCCGTTTGACTGCTGGAATATTTAAAAATATAAAGACGAGTGCGGTAAAAACATAACGAAAGGGGTGATGAAATGGCTGTTTACGGCTATGTCCGCGTATCAAGCTCAGACCAAAACACCGACCGGCAGATTGACGCGATGAACGGGATAAAAATCCCAGAGACGAAAATATACACGGATAAACAGAGCGGTAAAAATTTCGAGCGCCCTCAGTATAAAGCCTTGCTGGGAAAACTGAAACCGGGCGACCTGATTTACATCAAAAGTATTGACAGGCTCGGGCGAAACTACGACGAGATTCAAAGCCAATGGCGAATTCTCACAAAAGAGCGCGGCGTGGACATCGCCGTAATCGACATGCCTCTTCTCGATACCCGTAACGGCAAAGATTTAGTCGGCACATTCCTCTCCGACATCGTGCTTCAAATTCTGTCGTTTGTGGCGCAGAACGAACGCGAGAACATCAAAAAACGGCAGAGCGAAGGCATAGCGGCGGCAAAAGCGCGTGGTGTTCGTTTTGGCCGTCCTGTCAAAAAGCCTCCCGAAAATTTTCGCGAACTTGTCCGAGCATGGGGACGCGGCAAACTGACGTTCGAAGAAATTTTAGAGCGGACAGGCTTGAAAGAGTCCACGTTTTACAGGCGCTTGCGTGAACTTCGGCTGCCTGAAAACAAATAAGCGGCTGTCAGAACGTGTACCTTTTGACAGCCGCTTGTTCACCAACGCACATGCACACCAAGGAACCAAACTTCCAGTAGATTACATCATAATCAGCCAAAATTTTCAACCTGCAAGTTTTAAATTCATGAATACGGGACTTTATCAAAAGGTACACCTTTTGAGAGAAAATGGCTCTCCGTTCGGCAAAACAGGAAAAACGCGCCTGAATATAAGTAGTTGAATATATAGTTTTAATAAATTTAGAAGTAAAAACTTTTGAGGAGGAATAAAATAATGAAGCACTTTGTGCGTGTTTTGGTATTTGCTGTAATGGCGTTGTGCCTTATCGTCTCGGTGCCAGTCGAGGTTTCGGCAGCTGAACCTGAGAATCTTGATTTAAATGCGATTAATGGTACAAATTCAGCAAGATCAGATGCGCAGTTCGTCGGGAAATATTATAGGGTCATCGGCATAGTTGACCAAGCAATGGGACCTTCGGACGGAACGAACGCGTTAGTCATCATACAACCTAACGTGATGGCGAAAGGGATGGGTTCGACGTTACCATTGGAAATTAACATTTGGTTGACGCCCGATGAATTTAAAAAAATTGGAGGAACATCTTCTTTGGGGAAAAAGATTGATGTATCCGTAAAATTAACGAGTATAGACCGGAACGCTATGTCAAAAGACCCTGCTGTGAAGGGATACCCAATACAATTAGAATTTGGCGAGGTGGTAACAAAACAGTAAAGTTGCCACGAGCCAATATGGACACGTCTCTGTGAACTATAAATAGTAAACATCTGGCTTTGCCAAGATTAGGCGGTACGCGGAGGTAACGATGACCGTCGGA
>JAISYN010000055.1 GCA_031269915.1 Synergistaceae bacterium | reverse complement strand
TTGCGGGGCTGCTCGATTTACATAAAAAATATCCAGTACATACCGGCAGCCATCCAGAAAAAACTGGCGCTGTGCTTGAAAAATACCTTGCTGTTACAGAACAACAGGCTTATCTTTTCATTGACTGAAGGTATAAATGATTTGGAAATTCAGGAATTTCACGATTACCTTATCGGAGACGCGGGATGCGTCACAATATCTGTTCCGCCCCTTCGAGACAGAAGAAACGATATTCCGAGCCTCGCGAGCCTCTATATCGGCGAGGAAAATCAGAAACTCGCGAAACAGGTTATCGGCTTTGCAAAAAACGCGCTCGATATACTGCGGCAGTTCGAGTGGCCGCAGAATATCGCCCAGCTTAAAAAAGTTTTAAACGAACTGCTAGTGATGACTACGGATTCTTATATCTCCGAACATGACGTAAAAATCGTTTTGAACAAAGAAAGAAAAATTTGCGGCACTTCCGTTCAAGCGGTGAACATTAAAGGAACGCTCGATGAAATTACCAGATCGATTATCTCTTCGGTTCTGGCTTCGGAAAAGATGAACCAGACTAAAACGGCAAAACGCCTTGGGATCAGCCGAAGCACGCTTTGGAAGAAGTTGAAGGATTGACCGGCTGCAATAGCTGTTCGATGTTTCAATCAATTCGGGATTCCTATCCTAATCCAATTCAACGCATTTGCCAGGCGTATGACCATTATCTTCTTGGGCGTTGCAGTCTTTGAAATGACGCCGCCGGATGCGGGTAAATCTATGCCGTTTTCCAAACTGACCATGACGGATCAGGGGCGAGGTCGATCGTTCCCCGCTCCCCGCTCGCGTATGCCGCGTAACCCGCCGCCGCTATCATCATAGCGTTGTCGGAGCAGTATTTTACGGGAGGCAGGAAAATTTCCCATCCACGCTTTTGTCCCAGAGCCGAAAGTCCCTCGCGAAGCGCGGTGTTCGCCGCCACGCCGCCCGCTATCGACACTCGTTTTACGCCGGTTTTTCCCACGGCAAGCGTGATTTTCGAGAGCAGCGATTCTGTGACCGCTTTCTGGAACGACGCGCAGATATTTGCCGCCGGCAAGTCTCCGCCCTGATTTTTGATGCGTTCGACGGCGGCTCGCAGAGAGGTTTTCATTCCGCTGAAACTGAATTCAACGTTTTTAGTGCCCTTCATTCCGACAGGGAACGGAAAAGATTCGGCATCGCCGTCGCGCGCCATGCGCTCGATCGCCGGGCCGCCGGGGTAGCCGAACCCCATCAGTTTGGCGGCCTTGTCATAAGCCTCTCCAGCGGCGTCGTCCCTGGTACCGCCCAGCAGAATGTAGTCCCTTCCTCCGTTCGCCAGCACTATCTCCGTGTGGCCGCCCGATACGATGAGGCAGAGAAAGGGCGATTTCAGTCCGGGGTGTGAGAGTATCCCCGAATACAGATGTCCTTCCAGATGATTTACGCCGATAATGGGGACATCCCAGCCCTGTGAGAACGCCTTTGCCATCATCACTCCTACCAGCAGCGAACCCATGAGCCCAGGCCCGGCGGTAACAGCAATCAACCCTATATCCGCTGGAGCGGCGCCAGCGCTGTTCATCACCGCGCGGATCAATGGCAGCAGCGTCTCCTGATGTTTGCGCGACGCCAGTTCCGGTATGACTCCGCCGAAAGGGGCATGGTCGGTAATCTGGCTTGACACCGCTTCGGATAAAATTTCCCCTCCTCCGCGCATCAAAGCTACCGCGGTGTCGTCGCAACTTGTCTCTATTCCCAGAGTTATAATATCTGAAATCATGCGCGGTTCAGTGATGATCGCACGAACAGCCGTGTCCGCAGCTTCCTCCGGAACATTTATGCGCGCGGCGCTTCTCTCCTTCTTCATGAATCAGTACTTTGCACCGGCATATCGGGCAGCGGTTCGCAAAACCCTCCGTCTCGAATTTATTTCCGCATTCGGCACATTTGTAAACATGCATTTGAGATACCTCCGTTATTGTTCACCAACTTAAAATGTTTTACAATTTTTTAACAAGCCAAGTATTCTTTTGTTGCCTGCTGTCAGTATCAGCAATTCATTGAGAACTATTGATTTTTCGATGGAACCAGCCAGTCCGTGAAATATTCCCCATACTCCAGCTTTACCTCCGTTCCCGGTTTGACGTTTTCAACCGGGACGAAGAATCCTATGTAGCCGTGATAGTTTTTCGGAAGCGTCACTGTTCCGTGCCGCAATTCCGCGTTGGGATTCGCCGACACGCCCCTGATTATATCCTTTTCCGACGGGATGTAACCGCCGACGGATATTTTCCCCGAGTCGAATTCCCAAATTTTCATAGCCTCCACCCGCGCGACGAATACGACGTGTTTTTTTCTGGAGTTATATTTGTTGGAATACGCGAAAAGCTGTGGCGGTATTTCAAAAACCGGCCCATTCTTCATTTGCTCCTCCTTGAGCCGCGCAAGCGCCCCGGACAGTTTGCCGTCCACGTAGAGGAACGTGATTTTCCCTCTCGCGTTCAAGGCAAGATCATCCAGTATGTCGGCGTCGTACCAGCATATCGCCGTACGGGCGGGCAGCAATTTTTCGACATTTCCGAGCCGTACGGAAGCACACGCCGTTCCAGACTGAGAAAAAACCAACAGTACCTCGATCGCCGCCAGTACCACGATTCCCGCCGAGCGGGCAGAAAGTTTCATTTCATCTCGCCTCCATTTCAGGAAAAGCTGATTTATTGTTGAGGGCTTAAAGGGCGAAGATTTGAACCCTTGCGCCGCCCGCCTTGCCAAACGGCAAAATGTAGTTTTGGTTGAATCAGTCAGCGCTTCCTTTAGTTTTAAGCGCAAACGCGCCTCGAATCCATGCCCATTCGGGACATTTTAAAACGATGGTGAGAGCGGCATAGAATCCGCATCCCAACAGTATCATCGCCGACAGCCAGAGCGCGCGGCCCGCAAACGCTGATTCCGATGGATAAGGGAATGCCGACGTTGCGAAAGCGAGCGCGCCGCACATCAGGCCGCAGGAAAACAACAGGCGGAAGAGCCACGACGGATCGAACAGTTTGATCGGCATTCCGATATCCCGTCTCAACCGCCACGCCCCGAAGAACGACGCTCCGGTAAAAGCGCACGACGTCCCAAAGGCAAGGCCCATATACGAAAAACGGGACATTAAGAGGGAACCTATCAGCAAATTGACGCACACCGTGAACGCTGTCACGCCCATTGCGGCGTTCGGAAGACGTCGGGCGTACAGGGCCCGCATTATGACGGAATTGCACGCCATGCCCGGCAGTCCCGCGGCATAGCATGCCATAGCGCCCGAAGTGGCTGTCCAGGCCCATTTGTCGAAAGCGCCGCGGAAGAGAAGGATGTGGACTATGGGGTTCGCCAGCAGGATGAGCGCGAGCGCCGACGGCAGCACGACGAACAGGTTGAAGCGCAGGGCATCCCTCATGAACATCCGGGAATTGTCTTTGTCGTCGGAGCTGATTCTGGACAGCATGGGAAGCACTGCCTGAGATATCGCGATTACAAACAGCCCGAGCGGCAGTTGTATTATCCTGTCCGCGTAATTGAGCGCCGATATCACCCCTTCCTCCAGAAACGAGCCGAGCATTCTGCTGATCACGGGATTTACCTGATTCAGAGAGAGTCCGGCCGCGTAGGGAATAAAGAGCGCCAATGTCCGCCTCAGTTCCGGGTCGCTCAGATCGGGTTTCGATGGGACGAGCAGATATCCCATCCTCCAGGCCATAACCCATTGCAGCGTCATACTGCATATCCCTCCGGCAAGCACCGCCGCGACCATCGTCCAGATGGACGCCCGGCCGGCCAGCAACAGAATGACAATGAAAGCGAGATTACTCGCGGCGGGAGCGACCGCCGGCACAAAAAAACTCCCTATGCTGTTCAGTACTCCCATGGCGAGCGCGCCTACCGAGACTATAATGAGGAACGGAAATAGCGCCCTCGTGAAAGCGACCGCCGAGGCGCGCAGGGAATCGTCGAATCCGGGCGCTATCACTCTCACCATCAGCGGAGAGCACAGTATTCCAAGAGTCACCACCAAAGCGCAGACCGCGAGAAGTATCGACATGATCTGACGGGCGAGTTTCCTGGCGGCTTCGTCTCCCCCGGCGCCGTAGACTCGCGAGAAGGTTGGGACGAACGACGCGGAAAGGGCGCCCTCGGCCAGGAGCTGCCTCGACAGGTTTGCGAGGGTATAGGATACATAGTACGCGTCAAGCAGACGGGTTGCCCCGAAAAACGAAGCGGTAAGAACTTCCCTCATCAGGCCTAATATACGGCTTGCCAGGGTTCCGGCCATCATGCGCATGGCCCTGTTTACCATGCCGGGCATATGCGCTGTTTCTTTTACCACTCGAAGCGCTCGCCCAGATAATATTTTTTCGCGGCTGGGTCGTTAGCTATTGTATCAGGTGGGCCTTCCAGAACGACCTTGCCCTGGTACATCAGATACGCCCGATCCGTGATGGCCAGGGTCTCTCGGACGTTGTGATCCGTGAGGAGTATCCCATAACCTTTTTTTTTCAGTCCGGAGACTATTTCCTGAAGATCGTAGACCGCCACGGGGTCAATGCCGCTGAAAGGCTCGTCCAGCAGGATGAAACTCGGCTTCGTGGCGAGGCAGCGGGCTATCTCCACCCTTCTGCGCTCTCCGCCCGAGAGGGCGAACCCGGGCGCGGAAGCCACAGCCGACAGGCCCATTTCATCAATTATCCTGTCGCACTCCGAATTCGCCGTAGGAGCGTCAGCCTTGTTCGACATCAGTACGAGCTTGATGTTGTCGGCGACTGACAAGTTGCGAAAGACGGACGGCTCCTGCGGCAGATATCCTATGCCAAGCCGTGCCCTGGCATACATGGGCATGAAGCTGGCGTCGCGTTCGTTTATAGTTACCTTTCCCGAGTCCGGCAGGATGCGCCCGACGATCATATAGAACGTCGTGCTCTTGCCCGCGCCGTTGGAACCCAGCAGACCAACTATCTCGCCCGTATTGACGATCAGATTGACTCCGTCGACTGCGAGACGTTTTTTGAAACTTTTAAAAAGTTCAAGGGCCTTTAACGTTCCGGGCACTTATTTCTTCCCGTCTGTTTCAAATGTGAGCGACGGATTGCCGCGAGCGTCTATGCGCCCGGAATCGATGAAATAGACGATGTTTTCAGAATTCAGGACGCGTCCTGATTGAGTCACCGCCGCTCTCCCCGACAGCACTACCGTGCCGCGCGCCAGGGAATACACGCCCGTTTTGCCGGTCGCCCGCGTTACGGCGCCCTCTTTGTCGGGCATCGTCACTGTCACGCCGCCGTCCGCCGTCAGTTCCGTAACCTCGTTGTTTTCGTTCAGCGTTCCTTCGGCGCTGGAGGCCGACATGTTTATCTTCCGCGCGTGCTCCGTGAATCTTCTTATTGTCCGCGCCTCGAAGACGCCCCTGTCCCTGGAAACCGCGTCCGCGTCGATGGAGTAGGCTTCGAAGACTCCCAGAACATTGCCGGACGCCGAATATTTTTCGACGCCGGTGTCCCATGTGACCGTGTCCGCGGTCAAATTTTCCGAGCCTCTCGTGATTTTCACATTGCCTGACGCCGTAATGACGCGTCCGCTGTCGCCGCTGCCGCGCAGCGTCGCTGCCGCGCAGGTTATGTCGACGGTTTTGCCGTCCTTCGTCTTTAAATGTCCTCTTACGTTGCCGTGCAGTTCGAAGTTGTCTCCGCTGACGGAGCCAAGCCCGTCGTCTCCGAAGACCTCTCCGTCAGCGCTGACGAGACGGACGTTGCCGGCCGCCGTGATATTTCCCGTGTTCGGATCGTATCTCATGGAGTCAGCCAATATGGTCGCCTCGTCAGCGGAGGTGAAAGCTGTCGGGATAAAGGCGATCGACAGCGCCAGAATCACGCCTGAAAAAGATATCGCGAGAACGCGTTTTTTTGTCATATTCGCCTTTGCTTATTTGGGCATTTCGCCGGATATGCCCTCGACGTACCACGAGAGGGAGAGCATCTCTTCGTCGGTCAGGCGCTCTCCTTCCGCCACTTTTATTTCGCCGCTCTGGTCCTTGATCGGGCCGTGGAACACATCCCATTCGCCGGAGAGTATTTTCCGCTTCTCGCTTTCAACCAG
>JAISYN010000306.1 GCA_031269915.1 Synergistaceae bacterium | reverse complement strand
AAGGCCATGAGGTAATGGAGCGTGTAATCTCCGGAGAGTAGGGGCGGCAATCTGCCGCCCGAATCCGTATTATTTCGTTTCTAAATCAGATGAACCTCGATGCGGTTTAGAAACGGAATAAATCAGTAAATTTTCCTGAATCATTCATTGAGGCGTCTTGCGTCCGCCCTTCGGAAGCGTGTCCGGAGCGTCCCGGCTCCACAGCGTATAAAAACCGTCCTCATCGGGAACGGCATTAGCGCCCATGAACTCCAGAACCGCCGATCCGGCCTGCCGCGCATTACCCAACTCCTCCACCGGCAGTCCCGCGTGGTTGAAACGACCGCCCTTGCCGGCATATACAACCTCAAGCCTGCGCCGCCCCAATAGCTTGCGGTACGAGACGCGCACCGGCGCGACGGATACCCTGGAGATAACCGCCCTCTCGCCGTCCGGTTTTACGATGTCCACAGCCAGTATGACGCTTCGTTCGCGCGGCGGCGTCCGCTGAAACGAGACGAAGTTTCCAAGCGAATACGCGACGAGGCCGTAACCTTTATCGGAACTGATGATCTCCGCCGGCTGCAATACGTGAGGGTGCGTCCCGATCACGAGGTCGGCGCCCCCGCTCACGCTCAGCGAGGCGATTTTTCTCTGGCGCTCCGTCGGAACGAACTGGTATTCGTTTCCCCAGTGATAACACGCCGCTATGATATCCGGGCTTGCGGCGCGGGCGGCGGCGAGGCCCTTTTTTATCGCATCCTCCGAGATGACGTTCAGGCGGACGGCGTCACCGGAGGACTTAAGCGGCGTATTGCTGCCATAGGTATAATTGAGGAACGCCCACCTGAGCCCCGCGTACTCGACGATCTTCGGCTCATCGAGACCTGTTTCCCCGAGGCCGAGTCCGGTCCACTCGATACCGTAACTCTCCAGCACCTCGGTTGTCCTGGCAGCGCCGCTGGACTTACGGTCAAATATATGATTGTTAGCGAGCGTCACCAGATTCACGCCGAGATCGACGAGCGCTTCGGCAAGTTCATCGGGCGTGTTGAACATGGGGTACCCGGTAAATTTTCGTTCCCGACCGGCGAACACCGTTTCGAGGTTTCCGACGACGAGCGCGTTTTCAAAGAGCGGCTTCACCCTACGAAACTGCGGCTTGAAATCCCACGCCGCGTCGGCGCTCGCGGCCTCGATCTGTTCGGCGTGAGCCATAATATCCCCGATGAAAATCACCCGGGCGCTTGTTTCCGCGCCGCTTTCGGAGGCGAGCCCGAGGAGAGCGGCCGTGATGAAACAGATAAAAAGTATTCTCGACTTAGAGATAATCGCCAATTTACCCTCACCCTTCGGCGGGCCGAGCGTTTAAACGGATTTTAATACCAATTTGAAATCAAAGGCCTGAATGGTGAAGCGTGAAAACGGGTTTTTGACAACCCTTAAGCCTCGTCAAAACAGCCTGCTGATCGCGAATTGGTATGAGGCACTCGCCGCGATAAATGATATATCTTTTTCTTCCGCAAGTCGAGAGGAAATTATGGGATATAAATTCTCCTTGACTTTTACTACAAAATAAAACATTTTACAAACACATGGTATCATGCCGTACAGAACTTTGCGATTTTTCAGACATTTTCCTTGAAAAATATTCACTTTTGCGACATAATAATAACAGGATGCGGCACGATAGGGGGAGTGTAGCACTGTGGAAGGATCGTTTCTATCCGGCTTTTTGATAATATCTATTATTATTCTGGCCTTTGCGACAATTTTTTTGGCCTATCTTCTCTCTGAGCGCAGCAGGGAGGCTGATACGTTCAGAACAAAGGCGAACAGGCACATTGCCGAAGCTGCGAAATTTATGAATGAGTCAAAGCAGAACAGGGAACTGGCCGATCTGTATATGGCGGAGATTGAGAATTTAAAACACGATATCGAAGAATTTCAGGAGGAAACCGCGCGGTACAAAGAGGAGGCGGATATGTTCCGCCAGAAAGCGGAGGCCCTTCAAGAGAGGCTCGACGCGCTCAAAGGCTATGAACAGATCGAAGACATCTCCCGGTGGGTCAACGAGACGACGCTGCAGATGCAGAATTACATCGAGGAGGTGAGGCAGTACGCGAACGCGATTGTCGAGCAGGCCCGGCAGCAGAGCCGCGCAATCCTCGAAGATAAAATAGTCGTCTGAAACTATCGCGGATACGAGTTAAATTTTTCATAACTAATGGGGGCAATTCTGTTGAGACTATATCTGATGCGGCATGGAGACGCTATAAAACCCGCCGCCGCTTTCGCGCAGAGGCCGTTGTCGGACAAAGGCGAGCGCGAGGCCGACGCCGCCGGGGCTTTTTTGCTGGTGGCCCGCGAGATGCCGGACACGATATTTCACAGCACGCAATTACGGAGCAGGATGACCGCCGAACGCGTGATGGCGGGATTGGCGGCGGCAGGAGACATTTTGAAAAAGCGAGAGGACTTGGAGGAAGACTCTTCGCCGGAAGAGTTCATTTCAAGCGTCGTATCCGAGTTTGGCAAAACGGACAGAAAAATCATGGCGGTGGGACACAACCCGTTTGTGACGAGGCTTGCGTCGCTGTTGCTCCTTGGTTTTTCGTCAGCGATCGGAGAATTTAAAACGGGCGCGCTGCTGGCATTCGACAGCATCGCCTCCGGTAGGGCATGGGAGGTGCGCTTCTACATGCCGCCGAAACTTTTGACTAAGATTCATCGCTCAATTTTGGACACGGACACCCGTTTTGAAGGGTGACAGCCTGTTAATCTCATCACCATGGACTTTCCTTGATGAGCTTGTCCAGTTGGGAATTACAAATTTGAGACGAAAATATTCACGGCACTCCATATCTTCCCGTTATTTTAATTAACTCCCTTTTGACCAAATTTATTCCTTATTCTCGAACTTCATTTATAATAGGCACCGTGCGCTTATAAAAGAGGCGTTATTCTGTCGGGTAATTTTTGAGGAACGCGGGGCTGCGTCCGGTTGTGATGGGGAATTGACTATGAGGGTTCAGATTCAAATTGCGTATCAGAGGGTTTATTTCTGGTTAGCTTCCACGCTGTTCTATTGGCTGTTAATTTATATGGCCTCGGCGGCCGCTCGTTTCCGGGCGTTTGTCGCGATTGGGATAATCGAGCATCTCGCCAAACGCGAGGGGCTCGGAGCCATAATGAAGAACATTGAATCTATAGAGGGCGAGGCGTGGCTAAGTATGGCAAACGCCGGGCCCGCGCATGGTGAGTACGCTGTCGTCTCCGTGATTACCGCCGCCGTCCTCATAATAACGCCGTTCGTAATGCGCATGGACAACAAAGGGCCGATACAGGGGGCTGTTTTCCTCCCATGCTCGATATTCCTGGCGTATTTTTATGCGTCCGTCTTAAACGTGATTACAGCGGCCGGCATGTGCTGGATAATCTCTTTGAACTCCGGACTGCGCATCGGGCCGGACGCGCTGACGTTTATGATACACCCGCTCTATCTCTTTACGCCGCGTCTCATCGGCAGCGCCTCCGGTACGTTTTCTCAAGTCCTCTATCTCGTCTACGTCTATTCCGTCCTCTCCACGCCGAATAAGGCGCCGGAAGAAGCGGTTGTGCGGACGGAGGAGGAGATTGAGGACGAATCGGCGGAGGAGTGGAACAAGACGGCCTGCACTATGGAGATGGACAGGCTTACGCGAATGATCGGCGCTAAAGTTCAAAACCCTGCGCTCGTGGAGACGATCAGGAAGGATTTATCGGACTACATCAATAAATCGCCCGAGCTGCGCGATGACATGGAAGAAGGGACGCCTCACTACAAGACCATTCTCGTTCAGGCGGCGGCAAGCGCGCGCCGAATAGTCACCGCCAATCCGCAAGATACTTCAGCCCGCGAGGCGCTTTTATTCTCCGCGGACGAGATGGAGCGGATGGAGTACATTACGGCGGCGGAACACGAGGCCGTGCGCGTATGGCTGGAGAACGCCGCCGCAAGCGAAACTCCGCCGGACTCTACGGAGTCTCCGGCCGGCACGCCCGTCGAAGACGCGGACTCCGTCAATAAATCGGCTTCCCCTTAATTTACCCGCAGGTTACCAGTTTCGCGAGTCCCCCTTGCGACGTCTCACGGTATTTCGAACTCATATCCTTGCCCGTCTCATACATCGTCTCTATTACCTTGTCGAGAGAAACGCGCGGCGCGGTCGTGCGCGACATCGCCATCCTCGCGGAATTGATCGCCTTCACCGCCATAATTGCGTTTCGCTCTATACATGGAACCTGCACAAGCCCTCCAACCGGGTCACACGTTAGACCGAGGCAGTGTTCCATCGCGATTTCCGCCGCGGCGCAGACACATTCCGGGCTGCCGCCCATGATATCCGCCAAGCCCGCGGCGGACATCGAGCAGGCTACGCCAACCTCGCCCTGACAGCCCACCTCCGCGCCGGATATCGACGCGTTCAGCTTGTACAAGATACCAATGGCCCCGGAGGCGAGGAAGAATCTGCCGTAGTCATCCGGCCCAACCGGGTTGACGAATTTATCATAGTACGCCAAGACTGCCGGCGCGACGCCGCAAGCGCCGTTCGTGGGCGCCGTCACCACCCTGCCGCCGGCCGCGTTTTCCTCGCTCACGGCAAACGCGAACATGTTGACCCAGTCGATGATGTTCATGGGATCCTTCGAGAGGGAGTTTATCGTCTGAAGCCTGCGCCACAGGCCGATGGCGCGTCTCGGGACGCGAAGCGTACCCGGGAGCAGGCCTTCCGCCTTCATCCCGCGCTCCATGCCCTCGCGCATCACGTTCCAAATAGCCTCGAAACTTGCGGACAGATCACCCGCGCCGCGCATAGCCAATTCGTTGCGCATCATAAGGCCGGAGACGGAGAGCGCTTCGGCGTGACAGGCGGCGAGCAAATCTTCCGCGCTGGCAAATGGATATGGAACGGGTACGTCGCTCACGGGAGCGCCGTGCGGAGAAAAATTTTTCTCATTGCAGAAAAATCCGCCGCCAATCGAGTAATAGGTCTCGCTAATCTCTGTACCCTTCGCGTCCTTAGCGAAAAGTTTCATGCCGTTCTCGTGCAGCGGTAGGTTGTCGGGAATAAATTTCACATCCCTCTCGCTATCAAAGTCGATTTCACCAGCGCCGTAAAGCGGCAATTTTTTCTTCTCCCGGAGTTCCGATATAAAACCCGGTATGGAGTCGACATCGACCGTGGCTGGTTCAAACCCCGCAAGGCCCAACACAACAGCCCTATCCGTACCGTGCCCCTTTCCGGTGAGAGCAAGGGAACCGTGAAGCTCCGCGCGAAGGCTCACCGGTGTGAATTTTTTATTCAGCAGAAGCTCCGCGAAGTCCTTCGCTATCTTCATCGGCCCAACGGTATGAGAACTGGACGGACCAATGCCAATTTTATAAATTTCCAACACGCTTATCATTATAAAGACCTCCCAAAAACTCGTCTTAATTCGACGATTTTAGGGCCATAATGAGAGAGACACAAGCGTAAAAACTCCGCTGCGCGTAATCGTCGCCTTCATCAGTGATCTTATAAAATATTTTAACTTTAGGCTCCTGATTTCAAATCGACGTGATAAACTTCAAAATATATCAGCTTTCGATCTGACTAAGGAGGACGCGGATGCGGAATACTTACGCAATTTACGCTGAACTATTCGAAAAACTCAAGGGCGGCGAGGAAGCCTTTTTAATGACCGAGTGCGGGCCGGCTGGCGTAACGAAGGAACTGCGCCCCGTAAGCTCGGCCGGCGCGCGAATCGACACCGAGAGTGACGGCGACTCGCTTTGGATACAAAAAAATGGCGAAACAACGATCATAGAGGAGCTTTTTCTGCCCCGTCCCAGGATGATCATCTTTGGAGGAGGACACATATCGCTCTCTCTATCGCGGATTGCTTCGATGCTGGATTTTGACGTGACCGTCTTTGACGATCGCCCCTCCTTTGCGAACGCGGAGCGCTTTCCGTGGGCGAGGGAGGTCATCTGCGACAACTTCGACACGGTAGCCGAACGCGTTGGCTTTCGCGGCGGAGACTACGCCGTGATTCTCACCAGAGGGCATAAGCATGACCAAGATTGCCTGAGAGCTGTTTTGTCCGGTACCATTCCGAGATATATGGGGATGATCGGCTCGCGCCGCCGTGTCGCAATCGTCAGGAATGAGATGGCAGCGGAAGGACACGCGCCGGAGTTAATTGCCAGGCTGCACTCCCCTATCGGGCTTTCGATAGGCGCGGTCACGCCGGAAGAGATATCCATAGCCATATTGGCCGAGGTCATTCAGGAGAAACGCCTGTCGAGTGAACATGACCGCATCGGCGAGAGCTATGCCGATATGGAACTGATCGAGTGGCTGGCCCGGCAGGCCGACGACAGCCGCGCGGAGCCCGCCGCCGTCGTCACGGTTATCTCGGCGCGCGGCTCCACCCCCAGGGAATCCGGCGCCAAGATGGCCGTTCTGCCGGACGGGCGGCTCGTAGGCACAATCGGAGGCGGCTGCGCGGAGGCGGACGTAATTCGAGACGCGATAGACATCGCGAGAAAGGGAGGGTATCTCTTTAAAACAGTGGACATGACCGACTCAGCGGAGGAGGACGGCATGGTCTGCGGCGGCAGCATGGAGGTTCTGATCGAGTCGATTGGAGTTTAAGTACGGGCGAATTATGGAGTTTTCAGGATAATGACGTTAGAACAAAACAATTTGCTTCCGGGGAAATCCATTCTGGAAGTGAAAGAAGAAATGGATTCTATGTGGCTGCGCAACGATTGGCTTGGCCGTATGATGTTTGTTATTTCACTTTTTACTTTTCTGCCTTTCTTCTTTTATACGGCGTTCAAATATCCTCGAATGGCTCGCGGCGATGCTATTATTGTTTTCCCATTTTCCATTGTTATATATTATATTTTCGACACGATATTTTTTATAGTAAAGCATGTTGTATATACAATATCTGTTTACTTTGAAATGAGTTTATCTGAAATCGAGTATAAAAATATTTCTCGAAACGTCACGCTGCTTTTGATGATACCGGGTTATTTTATTTCATTTTATGTTTTAACCGCGATTATCCTGCCTTCTTTTCTTAAGACGGTTCATACGACCTGGATTCCCGGAAAGTTATGACATGGTAATGAGAGCTAAAGCGAGTGACAGACGGCAAAATCCTCTATAAAATAGGCGTATATTAAAAAAGCATCGTACCTCTGTAGATCGATAA
>JAISYN010000276.1 GCA_031269915.1 Synergistaceae bacterium | reverse complement strand
ACGCTGGTGCCGGCTATTGGGCCGTATCTGATCTATGCCTCGCGCTTTTCTGTTCCGATGAACGGTTATTTCATGACGGATTTTCTGACGGCAAGCTACGCGTATGGGACGAATTTCACCGACATTTTTCCCAGCTTGCACTGCGCGGTCAGTGCCTACTTGATCTTCTTCGACCTGAAATGGAGCCGCCGCCGCTTCATGTTTTGCGTTGTTCCCTGTCTTGGCATCTGGTTTTCGACAATCTATCTGCGCTACCATTACTTTGCGGACATCCTCGCGGGCTTCGCCGCAGCCGTTGTTGCTCTGGCCGTAGCTTATTACGCCCGGCTGCGCGAGGAAAGAGGGTTACCGAATCAATCGAGGTCGTTCGCCGGCGCGGGTTTTAAACGCGGATGAAAAATCGGAAGAGTCGCCGAACGGGGATGAATCGACGGATCGTTGCGGTACAGCGGGAGAGCGTAAGTACAATTCACCGCTAAACATGAATGTCATGTGAAGAACAGCTCTGTCGCTGTCAAGAAAGGCCGGCCTGGGGCGCAAATGAGCAGCGTAGCGCTGTCGTATTATTGATGAACCTGAACAAGGCTGCGCGGCAGACGCTAAATATTTATCCGGCCGGACCTTTATGTCTTCACCAATTCACGTGTATATTCTATAATCACATATTGGGAGGTGTCGCGGATGAGCGGTTTTGATTCAGCATATTTTCTCCCGTGGCTGATATTAGGCTATCTGATGGGTTCATGCCCCACAGGGTATGTGGTGGTTAAACTCGTAAAAGGGGAGGATATCAGAAAATTCGGCTCGGGCAACATCGGAGCGACGAACGTGGCTCGGGTTCTCGGTAAAAAATGGGCTGTAGTTACCGCCGCCGTTGACATGCTGAAAGGCGGCGCCGCCGTTCTCCTAGCCATGGCCTTCGGACACGGAGATCCGGCTTTACTTGCGGCTGTCGGAGCCTCGGGAGTTATCGGACACGACTACCCTGTTTGGATCGGTTTCAAAGGTGGCAAGGGAGTAGCTACTACGTTCGGCGTTCTCGGCTGTTTCAACTTTTTCAATCCTCTTCCGGCGCTTCTTGGGGGCGCGGTCTGGTTTGTAACGCGCGAGATATCCTGTGTGGTGTCGTTGTCGTCGATGGTCGCGCTCTGGGCGTCGTCGGCGTTTGTCGCGCTCTGGGGCATGGATGCGCCTTACGTCATTTGCGGGGTATTTTTGGCGGCGCTCACAACATGGCGTCATAGGGAAAATATAAAAAGAATCCTGGCGGGGAACGAAAACAGGGTGAATCCTTTTTTCCCAAAACGTAGTTGAGAATCACAAAATCCGCTTGACTTATTTTGACCATACCGTATAATCGCAGTAGCATGACAGGCGTATGGGAGTGGGGCAATGAACAGTCTGACAAAGGTGATAGGGGATTATATCGTTACGCTGTTTGACGATACGGAAAACAGCGAGGTTGTGTTGAGCCGCAAGGATCTCGCGAGAAAATTCGGATGCGTTCCCAGCCAGATAAACTATGTCCTGCGAAGCAGGTTCTCTCCGGAACACGGTTTTCTTATACAGAGTCAGCGCGGGGGGCATGGTTTCATACGGATAATGCAGATCCGTTTCACCGGTTGCGACGAGTATGCCGAACATCTCGAAGAACTGGTTGGAAACGTCATATCCGAACAGGACGCCCGCAGGCTTTTGGTCAAGCTGCAGGGCAGGGAAGCAATTACGCCAAGGGAGCGTCTTATCATGGAAGTGGCGCTCAGAAATCAGGATGAAAACGGACGAACGCTGTTCGATCTTCCATCTTATAAAAGGGATTCCATGCGTGCGGATCTTTTGAAAAAAATGCTGGTCAGCCTGGCTATGTTCTGAAAAACAAGGAGTTATTGCAATGATTTGTGACAATTGCGGCAAAAACGAAGTCGAGGTTTTGCTAAAACAAGTTATCAACAATGAAGTGAGGTATCTCAATCTCTGCCGGGCCTGTGCGGAAGAGATGGGTTTCATTCCGTCTGTTATTCCCAGCATTACCATATCGTTCTCTATAAGCGAGGACGCTCCGAAACAACGAAAATTACGAAGAATCCAGCCTAAAAAGAGAGAAGCTGTCGACCTGCTTTCCTGCCCTTCCTGCGGCATGAAATTCATATCGTTCAGAGAAAACGGCCTGCTCGGGTGCCCCGCCTGTTACGAGGCGTTCCGCTTCCCTCTCGGCGCTTTCCTGCAAAAGACGCAGGGAGCCGAGAGCCATTGGGTCGGCACGTCCGGCATGTTCAGGGATATCAGACTTTTGTCGGAAGAGATAACGGGCGAAGTCGGAGCGGCGGAAAAGGGCGAATCTGATGAAAACATAACCCGTCTCAAGTTCGAACTGAACGAGGCCGTTGCGAGGGAAGATTACGAGAGGGCCGCCCAGTTGAGAGACGCGCTTGTTCCTCTTGTCGGCGGCAAAGGGAAAATACATGGCTGAAGATCTGTTTGCGAGTGCCGAGCCGGCTTGGATCTGCAAAGCGGATCCCTGTGCGTCAGATCTGATAACGCTGCTATCAAGCGTCAGAATCAGAAGAAATATAGAAGGATTTCCGTTTCCTTTCAAATGCGGCAAGTCCGAACTGTATGACTCAGCCGCCGTTATATTGGGCAGCCTCGGCGAAAGTTCCGTATTGGGCGACTGCGATTTTCGCATGATCGACAGCCTTGACGACGCATCGAGACATCTGTTGCTCGAAATGAACATGATAACGCCGAGGTTCGCGCAGGGCGGGCCGGGAAGATTTCTGCTCCGCGACGCCGAGGGCAGGGTCGCTTGTATGGTGAACGAGGAAGATCATATCTCCATATCCGTCACGAACCCAGGACTCGGCGTCACTTCCGCGTTGAATACGGTCATTGATGTGGAGCGGTCTCTGGAAGTAAATCTGGTTCGCGACGCCGTGTTGGGATACCTTACGTCGAACCCGGTTTATGTCGGAACCGGAATGACCGCCACCGTAATGCTCCACCTGCCGGCTCTTTACGCATTGGACGATATGACAAGAGTCGCCGACACGTTCAAGAGAGACTGGAACAGCCTTGAACTCGGAAGGTGGCTGCCTTTCGGAGACGAGCCGTGCGGCAGTTTTTATTCTTTGTCGAACAGGATAACGCTGTCCGTGGCGCCTGAGGATATATCGCGCAATGTGTCTCAAGCGGCTCAAGCTCTGATATCCAGAGAAATGTTCGCGCGTCATAAGATATGCTGCGGAAAAGGAGTCGACGTGAACGACAGATTCTGGAGGGCGTGGGGGCTGTTGCGTCACGCCAAGAAACTGACGTTTCCGGAGACGATGGACGCTTTTTCGTTCGTGAAACTTGGTTCGGACGTGGGCGTGCTGCCTCATATAGACGATAAAGAATGGCGGCGCCTTATCGTAAGATGCCAGAGGTATCATCTTGGCGCCGGCAGCAGCGTCATATTGGAAGAAAACGATGAACAATTCGCGCGGGCCGCGATGTTCAGGCAGTACATAGAAGGCCTGAGTTCATCAGTAAATTGAGAAGGAGAAAATGATGTGGCAATTTTTTAACGAAAAAGGGAAAAGAGTCGTTCAACAGGCTCACAAAGAGGCGTTGCGTCTTGGTCACGACGTGATAGGGACGGAACATCTTTTGCTCGGAATTTTGGATGAAGTCGACCCGCTGTGCGCGTCTCTGCTTGATTCTCACAGCGTGGGCGCCGAGGACATCAGGACGCAGCTGGAAGCGGTTTTGGAAAAAGCGCCGCCTAAAGACAAAATAGTGGATCTGCCTCTTTCCCAAAGGGCAAAGCGCGTACTCGACATATCGATGCGCGAGGCGCGTGGTATGGGAGTCAATTACGTCGGGGCGGAACATATCTTTCTGGGTCTGCTCTCCGAAGGCGAAGGACTTGCAGGGCAGATACTGACTCACTTGGGTTTTAATGTAGCGAGGCTTCGGAAGGAAATACAGAACACGGCGCACGATGCCGGGGAGATACAGTTCGCGTCGGTCGGTTCCTCACAATTTACTGGCAACGCCAAAAAAATGGAGATATCCAAAACGCCCACTCTGAACCAGCTCTGTTCCGACCTTTCCGACATGGCATCCAAAGGGGAGCTGGACCCGGTTATAGGCAGAGACAGAGAGATAGCGCGCATATGTCAGATATTGACGCGCAGGACGAAGAACAATCCCGTCCTCATAGGCAATCCCGGCGTCGGCAAAACCGCCGTGGTCGAGGGCCTCGCGCGCGAAATAGCCAGCGGAGCCATCCCCGACATGCTCAAGGATAAACGCGTTGTTCAGCTCAACGTTACTAACCTCATAGCCGGCACCAAATACCGCGGCGAGTTCGAAGAACGTATGCGCCGTATACTGAAAGAAATCAAGGATTCCAGAAATGTCGTGCTCTTCATCGATGAAATTCACACTATAATAGGCGCGGGCGGGGCGGAAGGCGCGGTCGACGCCGCAAATATATTGAAACCGAGTTTGGCTCGCGGAGATATACAGGTGATAGGCGCCACTACGCTCGACGAATTCCGCAAGTACATAGAACGCGACAGCGCGCTCGAACGCCGTTTCCAACCCGTAATGGTGGACGAGCCCAACGAGGAAAACACGATCCTCATACTGAGGGGGCTTCGCGAAAATTACGAGGAACATCACAAGGTGAAATACACCGAGGATGCGTTCGTTTCGGCGGCAAAACTCTCGAACAGGTACATCTCGGGCCGCTTCCTGCCCGACAAAGCCATAGACCTCATAGACGAAGCCGCGGCGCGTGTGCGCCTCAACGCTATGGAAACCCCCGAGGAACTGAAGGAAATGGAGCGCCATCTCGCGTCCCTCCGCAAAGAAAAAGAGGACAGAGTGGTCGCCCAGGAGTTCGAACGCGCCGCGAGCCTGCGTGACGACGAGCGCAAAATGAGCGAGGAGATAGAAAATTACAGAAAAATATGGCGCCAGCAGCGCAATATGATCACTCCGTCCGTCACCGTTGACGACATAGCGAACGTCGTAGCCGAATGGACGGGGATTCCTGTCGTCCAGATGACCGAGGAAGAAGCAAAAAGGCTGCGCCGTATGGAAGAAGAGATACACAGGCGCATGGTTGGGCAGGATGAGGCTATAGACGTGGTTTCCCGCGCAATCCGGAGAGCGCGCAGCGGCATGAAGGATTTGCGCCGCCCTGTGGGAAGTTTCCTCTTCCTTGGCCCTACCGGAGTCGGAAAGACCGAGCTTGCGCGCTCCCTCGCGGAGTTTCTCTTCGGAAGCGAGGACGCGTTGCTGCGGTTCGACATGAGTGAATATATGGAGCGCCATGAAGTGGCGAAATTGATAGGAGCGCCGCCCGGCTACGTCGGCTATGAAAACGGCGGCAAAATGACAGACTTGGTGCGCCGCAAGCCGTTTTCGGTCATCCTGTTCGACGAGATAGAAAAAGCCCACCCCGATCTTTTCAATCTCCTGCTTCAAATACTCGAGGACGGGCACGTCACCGACGCGCACGGACATAAGGTCGATTTCAGAAATACCGTCATAATAATGACCAGCAACGCCGGCGCCGAAAATATAATAAAGGGACAATCTCTCGGCTTCGGGGCAGGCGACGGAGAAAGCGGACTCAAAGCTGATTGGGAACGGATGAAGTCGTCCATAATGGATTCCGTCAAAAAACTTTTCAGGCCGGAATTCATTAACAGGATAGACGATATAATCGTGTTCAAATCCCTCGATAAGAATGAACTTCTGAAAATCACGCAGTCCATGCTGAAAGATGTGGTGAAGCGCGCAGCCGATCAGTCGGTGGAACTTTCCGTCGAGGACGGCGCATGTCAGTTGCTGCTCGACATGGGGTTCGATCCGAAATACGGGGCTCGTCCGCTTCGCAGGACTATTCAGAGAATGGTCGAGGACAAGCTGGCCGACATGCTGCTGGAGGGCGCGCTTTCGCCCGGCGATCATGTGTCGCTTGCCAAAGGCAGAAAAACACTCGGCGATGCCGGGGCTATAGATGAGACGGATCTGTATGAGATTCAATTTAACAAGGAACAGGGTATAACTCATGTTTCATGAACCTCCGAATTGAGGTGTTTTGATTGTTTTTCAGAAATTTGCCTGATGGCAGCATTTTGGCGCGTTTGAGCCGGGCGGTCTCGCTGGAGAGAGTGACGTCCAACGATACGTGCGACATAATATTCGATGCCGCCGCGGATATGGTATTCGAGGCTGAAAGAAGATCGCTGAACGGCGATCTGTGGGAAATTTTTTACGCGCTGGCAGTGGCTGCTGATGAAAATCCTCTCTGCCATATTTTCGAGAGAACTCTGATACCCGAAAGCTTTTCCCGGATACTGGCGCGCGATATATGGGCGCGCCATAAGGTAATAACAGCCGTCAAGTCGATAATCGAAAACGACGACCTTTATCAGGATTTGAAGCCTCTCACTGACTTCATCCCGACAAATACGGCCCGCGTCTCATCGGCCAAAAACGCTTACGAGGGCGTGGTACGCCTTGCCGCGGGCATAGCCGAGGCCGAAACTCCCGAGGATATGTTTCGAAGCGTCAGGGAATTTTGCGCCATCTACGGTTCCGGGATATTCGCGCTGAATTACGCGTTCAAATGGAACTCCGCCGAAAAAAAATTGTCCGCGGTGGACGACGTCGATTCAAGGACGCTTGATTCGCTCATCGGTTACCAATCTCAAAAAAATGAGCTTCTGGCGAATACCGATTCATTTTTAAGAGGATACCCGGCAAACAATGTACTTCTCTACGGCGACAGCGGCACGGGTAAATCCTCCTCGATACGGGCGCTTTTAAACGAACCTGATTTCACCGGCAGGGGGCTCCGCATGATAGAGCTGCGGCGCGACCAGTTCCCCGATATCCCCGACGTCCTCGCTCTTATACGCGAACGCAACTACAGATTCGTCGTCTTTATGGACGATCTCTCGTTCGAGGAATTCGAAGTCGAGTACAAATATCTGAAAGCTCTCATCGAAGGCGGCCTCGAACTCAAACCGGACAACGCGGTCATATACGCGACATCCAACAAGAGGCATATCATACGTGAAGTATGGGCCGACCGCGCGTCGTCGGCGGAGGACGTCCACGGATGGGATACGATGCAGGAAAAGCGTTCTCTTTCCGACCGCTTCGGCACTACTATCTGGTATCCATCGGTGAATAAAGCCGATTACATTTCCATGGTAAAAGCTATCGCGTGTGAATTCGGCCTCGTGATCGACGAAGCTGAGATGGAAAACCTCGCCATGCGGTGGGAACTCGCAAAGGGCGCTTTTACCGGCAGGACGGCGAGACAATTTGTGTACGATATGCTGCGAAGAGGACTATAAGGCGTAAATCAATCCGCGTCATGATCAAAAGCTATTCAGCCCTGGCAGAAAAAATCTCGTGTCTCAAAGGCAGCACCATGAGCGTAGCCGTGGCGCAGGACAGAGACATATTGGAGGCGGTGTGCAAAGCCTCGGCGGTGGCGGGAGTGAACCCCGTTCTCTTTGGCGATGCGAAGGAAATTGACAGGCTGAAAAAAGAGATAGGGTACGCCGGGGAGTGCAAGGTTATCGACGAACCCGACGACATTGCCGCATCCAGGGCGGCGGTAAAGAGCGTCCACGACGGGGAGTCCGAAGTGGTGATGAAGGGGCTGATAAACACAAGCGATTACCTCAGGGCGGTTCTGGATAAAACTTTCGGGCTGCGCTCCGGTAAATTGCTCAGCCATATGGCGGCGTTCGAGATAACCGGCCGAGGCAGAATGCTTTTTGTCACCGACGGCGGCTTCAACATAGCTCCCTGTCTCGAAGAAAAAAAGGAGATATTGGCGAACGCGCTGAAAGCTCTTCGAAAAATGGGTTACGAATGTCCTAATGTCGCCGTAATCACCGCGAACGAACAATTTAACGAGAAAGCTATAGCCACGGTTCACGCCGACGCCATAACCCGCGCCGCGGACGAGGGCGAGTTTGGAAAGTGCGCGGTCGAGGGTCCCATCGCTTTCGACGTCGCCATTTCGCCGGACGCGGCTCGTCACAAGCATATAGACAGTAAAATATCCGGCAAGGTCGACCTGATATTAACCCCTACCATAGAGGTCGGCAACGTACTCGGCAAGTGCCTGTCGCTGCTGTGCGGCGCTAAAATGTCGGGCGTGGTGCTGGGCGCGTCCGCCCCTGTGATTCTGACCTCCCGTTCCGAGGACGCCGAAAGCAAGCTGAACTCCATACTGCTGGCGTCATTTTGTATTTAAGGAAACGCCGATTCGCTTAAACGGCATTTTGCCGGTTAAGGGTACGGACATTGCAAGGGTTTAAATCTTCACTCTTTATGCCTCTTTACTATAATCAGCCTTAATTATTACTTACGCGCCTGCGTCCCAATCAGGTCTATTTACCGAGCATCATGAGACAGATTACCCTGTCGTCTTCCGGCAGCGACGCCGCTGATTTTATTTCGTCCTCCTTTATGGAGTCTATGTACCTTGCTCCGATGCCCAGCGCGGCCGATGCGAGATAGACGTCCTGAGTCATCGCGCCGGCGGCTGCGTCGGAGAACTCTCTTTTGTGAGGCTCGTCATTTATCTCCGACAAAGATTTGGCGTTCGCCACGAAAATCAGGCTGCACGGCGCGCTCGCGACAAAACGCTGCATTCCTATTTTTCCTCTGATATCAGTTTTCGAAATTTCGACGAGGGAGTTGGCCCTGTAGTCATATAAAAATATGCCGTTCTCAAGCGCCGCATAGACATCGACGTAGGGAGGCAGTCCCAGCGCCATTGGCACTGTCCAGCCCGTTTCCCCTCTGTTCAGGCCGGTGGCGGCCCATAATATGCTCGACAGTTCCTCCAGGGAGAGCGGGCTCGTGGGGAAATCTCCTCCGGGCGCCGACGCTCTTTTCTTCAGCGCCTCGAACAGTCCCATTCCTCCCTCGGTCTGAGGGGCCGGAAGTTTTATATCCGCCGTCGCCGAGGTCCCGTGTAAAGTAAGGACCGACATCAATATCAAAATCGAAAGAATTTTTTTCACTCTATTTTCCCTCCTTGAAGAAAAGTTTGCTGACGCTTAAATAATATCTCATATATCTCTCTGCCGCAAGGTATTGTTCACGGTATAATTTTCAATATCATAAATATTATATATAATTTCCATTATTAGCAAATAAATAATCGCTTGTTAAGCTTAGTTTGTTTAATAATTTAAAAATTAAATCTTTATAAAGTTTCCCTTGAATAAGTTTGACAAAGACAACTTAGGGATGTAATATCCATCTTGCCAATTACGGCAATGGCGAGCGATTCACGCTGATGACAAAATTGTTGCGCGTGCAGGTGGTTTATGCTGATGAACTTTTCGTAAAAGCAAATTGCCGGAGTGTAAATGACATAATTTAACAGTTGAATGGAGCGGGTGGCAGTTGAAAAAATATATTTCTTTCGCGTTGTTTTTATTTATTTGTTCGTTATCACTCATTTTTCACGGTGTTTCAGAGGGAGCGCAATACGCGTCTTGGAATGAAATAGTCGATCAGATGCATATTTCGCTGAACAGGGCCTATGAGGCGTACGCGGGCGGCGACGCCGAGGCAGGTAAGAATTTCGTCAACGACGCTTACTTCGGATATTATGAGAAAGAAGGCGTCGAGCGCGCGGTATTGTCGTATGTCTCGGGCAAGCGCGCGTCCACGGTGGAATACCAGTTCAGCGCCGCGAAAAAACTGATGACCGACGGCGCTCCGACGGCGGAGGTGAGAGCTTCTCTGGAAACTCTCAAGAAGATGCTCCGTGAGGACGCCGACAAACTCGACGGCAAAGAGGAAAGCTCGACCGGCGTATTTTTGGCGTCGCTCGCGATAATACTGCGCGAAGGATTTGAGGCTATATTGGTGATTGCCGCGATAGCGGCCTATCTCATACGCTCGGGCAATGCGCGTTCCACCCGAGTCGTTTATGGCAGCGGGCTTGCCGCACTTGTCGCATCCGCGCTCGCGGCCGTCGCCCTTCAGTACGTCTTCGAGATCAGCGGAGCGAATCAGGAAATTTTGGAGGGAGCTACCATGCTGCTCGCGGTGGTAGTGCTGTTCTTCGTCAGTAACTGGATGGTCTCCAAAGCCGAGGCCGAAGCATGGAAGGGTTATATTGAGAACAAAGTGCAGAACGCCGTGGAGACCGGGAGCAATTTCGCGCTCGGCGCAGCGGCGTTTCTCGCGGTTTTTCGCGAGGGCGCGGAGACAATCCTTTTCTATCAGGCGCTGCTCTCGGAGACAGAGACATTTAAAAACATGGTTTGGACGGGGTTTTTAGTCGGGTGCGTCGCGCTGGTTTTCATTTTCCTCATAGTGCGCTTCGGTTCGCTCGTGATTCCGATAAAGCCGTTTTTCATGGGAACGAGCATTCTCATGTACATAATGTCCGTAGCCTTCGCCGGAGGCGGAGTCAAGGAACTTCAGGAAGCTGACGTCATAAGCGTGACACCTGTCGGTTTCGTCCAGTCCATAGATATTCTCGGTATTTACCCGACCGTCGAGACACTGCTGCCGCAAGCCGTCCTGCTGGGACTCGCGATAGCGTCGATATTTCACTATCGCGCGAAAGCCCGAAGGCTGCGGACGGCGGCTTAGACCTGCCGGTAGGGGTTGAAATACAATTATAAAAATTTCAGAGGAGGTTTTATGCAATGGTATCAGTTCGTAAGGTAGGGGTATTTTTCGTATTGGCGGCATTTATGGCGTTCGCCGCTTTCACCGCGGCGGGCGAGGCGGCGGCTCCGGCTCCCGGAGAAGCTGTGGGCTTCGAGGAATTTCCCATCGGCGACGATCAGGTGGTCGGCCCTCTTAATATAGCTGGAGTATATTTCCAGCCGGTCGATATGGAACCCGCGGGGTTGGGAGGCATTCCGAAATCCCAGGCCGATATGCACCTTGAAGCCGATATATCGGCCGCCGAGGGCAACGATCTCGGCTACGGCGTGGGCGACTTCGTGCCCAACCTGACGGTCAGATATTCCGCTCAGAAAAAAGGCAGCGACAAGATAATCGAGGGGGCGTTCATGCCTATGAGCGCTTCCGACGGCCCGCACTATGGCAACAACGTCAAGCTCGACGGCGCCGGTACTTACAAGATTACCTTCATCATCGAGAACCCCGAAAAGCAGAGCTATCTGCTCCACGTCGACAAGGAGACCGGCGTTCCCGGACGTTTCTGGAAAGAACCGATAGTTGTATCGTGGGATTTTGATTATATTCCAAGAAACTGGTAACATATAGCAAAGCAGCGGGAGTGGCGATACGCGGGGGGATTCAATTCCCCCCCGCTGTAATTTTTTCTTTATATTTGGGAGTTTTTTTATGCTGGAATATTTGATCAAGGTCACAGCCAATACATTTTATATAGTGGTGCCCGGTGTTTTGGTTTTTGCGGCGGCTTACAGGACAGACCCTCATGGCGATAAAAAATATCTTTCCCGAGGGTGTTATCTGGGGCTTTTGGCGGCGCTCATATATGCGGTTTTGAAACGGAATACGGGATGGGCCGTGCGCGAATATTACGATCTCGGGGCGCTCGTCTTCTCCGAGGCGAGTTGCGCGGTGCTTTTGTCGGCTCTTATATTTGTCAGGTTCTTTTCAAAAGAGGAAATCAGGGCGTCTCGGCTCAAATTTCTGCGAGGCCTGTTTTTTTGTGCCGGAGCCGGGTTTGCGGCTTACTGCGCGCCGGATTTATTGTTATATCCGTTCGATTTCTCCGTTGGAATGGATAATATATGGAACACCGAGTTTGCCCTGAAGATCATCGGTTACGCGGGCGGCGCCGCCCTTATGATTTTTGTCGGGGCCCAGCTTTTCAATGTCGCCTTAAATCTCAGCGGATTGGGTTTGTCCGCGGTATTTGGAACGTCTTTGATCGTCATATTGATGCAGGAATTTTTGGCGACGGTTCAGATACTCCTGGGCCGCAATATCATACAGCAACAGCGTTATAAATGGCTGACTCGCTCGGTAATGTGGGCGCTCGCCCACGAGAACTTTTTCTCGTACGTCATGATGGCTCTCGGCGTGCTTTCAGCCGTTTTTCTTCTCGTCCGCGCCCTCGGAACTCCCAGGACGGGGAGTAATCCGGCGGAGGTGCGGCGCTCGAAATTCATAGTGCGTACGCGGATCCGTTTCTGCGTTTCCGTCGTTATGGGAGTGACGCTCTCTCTTTTGACCGTGACGGTGGGGGCGACATATGCCAGCAAAAAAGTGGAACTATCGCCGCCTGTCGAGATCCCGCCAACGGGGGACGAGATAATCATTCCCCTCGATACTGTGAACGACGGCGCCCTTCATCGATTCGTGCATAAAGCCGCGAACGGATCATCCGTCACTGACATTCGTTACATCGTGATAAAGAAAAACGATACAGCTTACGGAGTGGGCCTGGACGCCTGCGACGTATGCGGACCGACCGGATACTATCAGCGCGGCTCGCAGGTCGTCTGTATTCTGTGCGACGTTGTGATGAACATATCGACAATAGGATTGCCCGGAGGTTGCAATCCCGTGCCGCTGAAATTCGGGATAACCGGCGGAAATCTGGTCATAAAAACATCGGACCTTGCCGCCGAAGCGCGCAGGTTTTATTAGACAGGAGGTTTAAGATGTTCTGGCGAATGCTGAAAGGGGCGTTGCTGCGTCAAAAGAGCCGCATGATCATAACTGCGGCGACGGTAGCTCTGGGAGCGTCTTTAGCTACCGCGATGCTGGATGTTATGCTGGATGTCGGCGATAAAGTCAACCAAGAACTGAAAACATACGGCGCGAATTTATCTGTGGTGCCCAAAGGGACTTCGTTCATAGGCGATCTGTACGGAGTGGGGGAGGGGGAAAATCCCGAAAAATACCTCGCCGAGGACGAACTGCCGAAATTGAAAACCATTTTCTGGGCGTTCAACATAGTCGATTTCGCTCCGTACCTCGAAACCGCCGCCCGCGTAACTGGAACCGGCGGCGAGGCCGAAGCGCGGGTCGTCGGCACGTGGTTCGACAAACACCTGGACATACCGACCGGCGAATCCGTCGACACGGGAATATCCCGAATGAAATCATGGTGGGATGTCAATGGAGCGTGGGCGGAAGATGAACCCGGCGACGGCGGAATTTTCTGTATGGCCGGAGCGAAACTCGCTTCTGAACTCGGAATATCGCCGGGCGATAAGATATCCGTCGCCGGAGGAGAACCTGCCGAAATTACAGTGGCCGGCGTATTCAAGAGCGGGGGAGACGAGGACGGCGTTCTGTTCGTTCCTCTCGATTTTGCTCAGGATATTTCGGGAAGGCAAGGGTTGATGAACAGAATAGAAGTGAGCGCTCTCACTACGCCGGAGAACGATCTCGCCCGTCGCGCCGCTCAAAACCCGGACAGCCTGTCGCGTCATGAATGGGATACGTGGTACTGCACGGCTTACATAAGTTCCATCGCTTATCAGATAGAGGAGGTAATCTCCGACGCGCGGGCTAAACCGGTTTTGCAGGTGGCTTCGAGCGAAGGAGCCATACTGGAAAAGACTCAGATGCTGATGCTGATGCTAACGGTCCTGTCCCTCGCCAGTTCCGCTCTCGCTCTCTCAAATCTCGTCACGGCCGGAGTGATGGAGCGCAGCGCTCAGATTGGCCTGCTGGAGGCGATAGGAGCGTCGTCGAAAGAAGTCTCGTTGCTGATAATTTCCGAGACGATGATATCGGCGCTGATAGGAGGATGTGCCGGATATTTTGCGGGTATAGGCTTTGCGCAGGTAATCGGGCATACCGTTTTCGGCTCCACGATAACCGCGCATCCGATGGTGATTCCGCTGATTGTCCTGTTGGTAGCGGCAGTTACCGTTGCGGGCAGTTTCCCCGCCGTCAGGCTCTTGATATCCCTGCGTCCGGCGGAAGTCCTCCATGGAAGGTAAGGCTAATTTATTGCCGGAAGCCTGATAGTAGCGGGCACGAAGCGAGGTAAAACGAGGCTGATTTTATGACAAAACGCGGAATGTTTTTCAAAATGCAGATAAACTCTCTTGTGAGGCGCAGATCGAGAATGATGTCGGCCCTGCTCGCGATAGCTATAGGAGCGACCGTGGTACTTGGAATGACCGCCGTCAGTTTTGATATACCAAGGCAGATGGGCCGCGAGTTCAGGAACTACGGGGCGAATATGATACTGACGGCCTCCGGTTCCGACGCACGAATGAGCCTGGAGGACGCCAGAGAAGCGTCAAAAGTCATTCCGCCGGAATTTCTGTTCGGGATGACGCCGTATCGCTACGAGATAGTAAGGATAAACATGCAGGGTTACACCGTCGCGGGGACTGATTTCAACCAGGCCCGCTCGACGAGCCCGTATTGGAACGTGACGGGCGAATATCCGTCGGGAGAGGAAGAAATACTGATAGGTTTTGACATAGCGGAATTTACGAAATTATCAGCGGGTTCCGCTATAACCGTCACAGGAAGGGCAACCAGCGGGGCGCGTTTCAGCCGCGGCATGAAAGTGTCGGGCATAGTGCGCACGGGCGGCGCCGAGGACGGTTTCATCTTTATGCGGCTCGATACTCTGGAGTATCTGATGGGGGACTCGGGCATCGCAGACGTCGTAGAAGTCAGCGTCGTAGCGGAAACATCCGCACTGCGGGCCTTGATAAACGATATAGCGGCGGCATCGTCGAAAATTTCCCCGCAGATAGTAAAACGCGTCGCTCAGTCGGAAGCGTCCGTTCTTTCGAGGCTGCGTTCGCTCTTTTTTCTGGTTACTCTCATAGTGCTGGCGCTCACTATTTTTTGCGTCGGGACGACTATGACGACCGTCGTGCTCGAACGGAGAAAGGAAATAGGCCTGAAAAAAGCCCTTGGCGCGGACAATAAAATGATTGCGGCGGAATTCCTGTGCGAAGGTTTGCTGCTTGGTTGCGCGGGAGGATTGCTGGGCGTCGCTCTGGGGTATTTTTTCGCTCGGGCGGTCAGCATGAGCGTGTTTGGGCGTGAGATGTCGCTGGGCTGGTATCTGCCCCCGATGGCCATACTGGTTTCCATCGCCGTTACCATTATAGCCTGCTTGCTGCCGGTACGCCGCGCCGTCGACGTCGAACCGGCCGTCGTGCTTCGCGGGGAATAGAATAGAGGGAAAACGTGGGATGAACATACTCGAACTTAACGAAATTTCGATGGTTTACGGTTCCGTAAGAGCGCTGGATAACGTGAGCATGTCCGTGAAACAGGGGGAATGGCTTGCGATAATGGGCCCGTCCGGCTCAGGGAAAACCACCATGATGAACATAATCGGCTGCATGGATCGTCCGACCGCGGGCTCTGTCATTCTCGACGGGAAAGAGATCTCGAACCTGTCGCCCTCGGAGCTGACATCTATACGGCGGGACAAGATAGGGCTGATATTTCAGCAGTTTCACCTGATACCCTACCTCTCAGCGCTGGAAAACGTCATGGTGGCTCAATACTATCACAGCATAATAGATGAGAACGAAGCGCTGCAGGCGCTCGAACGCGTCGGCCTGAAAAACCGCGCGAAACATCTTCCGCGGCAGCTCTCGGGCGGTGAACAGCAGAGGGTCTGCATAGCGCGCGCTCTGATAAATTACCCCATGCTCATACTCGCTGACGAGCCGACGGGAAATCTTGACGAGGCAAACGAAAACATAGTGTTGGACATATTTCATCGCCTGCATTCGGAAGGCAGCACGATAATAGTGGTCACGCACGATCCCGAAGTCGCGTCTGAGGCTGATAGGACGGTTTTCCTGGAACACGGCAGGATATCGAGGATCAGCGTATGAAGTTCACGCCGCCCTAAAACTTCATTAACAAATTTTGAGAATGGTGACTGATATATAGATAATTGTTTAGGGTAAGAACGGGCGAAATTTTAAAGCAGGGCGCGGCAGGCTGATTATCCGCCTGCTGCGCCCTATGTCCTATATTTCTGGTTTCCGATCCTACCCTTTACGGCTCCTCTTAACCAGCGTGAGCGCGCATACGGCTAGAGCGGCAAACGCCCCAAGACCGGCGTCACAACCACCAGAACCGCCGCCATTACCGATGGATCCTGGAACAAATTCGGCTTGAGCGGTAACATTGGCGGAAACGCCTCTGTGTACATACGAGTAGTAATACCCTGCCAAAATGGTTTGCTCGATGACATCCGTACCATTGACGACAAACGAAGAGAGTTTGTAACCAACATCGGGAGTGATGGTGAAAGTCACCTTGTCGCCAGAGAGCAAGGCAATTGTGCTGTTGCCTCCGCCGGCTTGGACATTGCCATGCTGTGAGGGGATAATGGAGACGCTATACGTCGGAGCGTTAACAAGGCCGCTTCCCGTAATGGTGAAAGTATTAACATAGGCGATGTCGTAGTAACCGACTATAGCTGAAAGCGACGCGCAGTTTTGTACATTCAATGTGCCCACCGACCATATATTGGAAAGCTCCAACGTGTCCAGGGTGTTGCACCCGGAGAGGTTCAGCGAGGACAAGGCCAATTTGTATGCCGCGTCGGAGCCGGAGAGAGTAAAACTCTCCAGGGCGGTATTGTTGTTGGCCGTAATAGTGCGCAGACTCCCCATGTTTGTAAGTTCAATATCGGCGAGAGCGGCATTGCCAGTTGCCGTCAGCGTCTCCAAATTCTCGAGATCTTCTATGATCAGTTCTGTTATTGCGGTATTGCTACAGTTAAGGGTCTTCAAATTCGTCAAATCTGAGACATCAAGCGCTGATATAGCTGTGTTCGAGCAGTTAAGCGTCTCCAGGGATTCCAGGTCCGAAAGACCGGTGATGACAGCGAGACTGGCGCTGCCCGAACAATCGAGCGACTCCAACGCTATCAAATCAGTGACATCAAGCGTTGTTATAGCTGTGTTCGAACAGTTGAGCGTCTCCAGGAATTCCAGGTCCGAAAGACCGGTGATGGCAGCGAGACTGGCGCTGCCCGAACAATTGAGCGACTCCAACGCTATCAAGTTAGAGACATCGAGCGTTGTGAAACCAGTGCCAGAGAGGCTGAGGGATTTCAATCCCAGAAGACTGTCAAGTCCCGTGATAGTTGCAAGGGAGGCGTTACTTGAGCAGTTAAGCGTCTCTAGCGCCGTCAAATCCGAGACATCAAGCGCTGCGAGATTTTTTCCGTGAACGTCGAGCCCTATGATACGCCGGTTATTGCCGCTGGCTTCCCAGGTCACTCCCGCCGCCGCCCATGCCTCTGGGGAGTTATTATCGCTGTGACTCCCTGAATTTATGCCGGCAAAATCGCCCATTGCCGTCAGCGCGGCCAGATCAGCCGCGTCATAATAGGCGCTGTAATCCGTGAAAGTATTATCATCGGCGGCAACATACTCAAACGCGCCAATACTCGGATAGCTTACGTCCCTTCCGATGCCGCGCTGATCGTTTATCGTCGCGGTATTGGGATCCGCTGCGCCAATCGCGCCGCTATCGTCCCACAACGCGATCGTGGGCGTGCCCTGTCTGTTGACTTTTGGCGGTCCGCCAACCACGACAGCCGCCACGTCTATATCTGACGTAGTACCAGTTTGCACAGAGCCTCCTCCCGGCCACGCGCCGAATAGATTATAACCGTCGTCAATAGCCGCTAAATTGATATCATTGCCGGTCGCGTTCGCGGAAGTGTTATGCCTATTTCCTGCCACGATGCTGTTTTTAACCTTTAATGAAACGTTAGCGCTATTGTACTTAGCAACGCCTCCGCCTGGGTAATTACCGGTAACTTCATTTCCAACTATTGTGGAGCTATTAATGGTTCCGGTGGCAGTGACATTCCCCACCGCTAATATAATAGCGCCGCCGTTGCGAGCTGATTTATTTCCATAAAACGTACTGTTGCTAATTGCCAAGATACTGCCGCCGGATTGTACAAATACCGCGCCGCCGCCGCTGTTATTATGGTCAACTGTGTTTTCGTTATTAAGAAACGTACAGTTTTCGATCGTGAGATAAGCGGCGCGCATCCCTATGGCCCCTCCGCCATAGTTGTAACTTGTAGCAGGCGTTTTTAAATTTCTCATGACAAGATTTTTCAATACGATAGTTTGGCGTGTGGATTCGGTAGCTACCGAATTTGAGTTAAAACGCAGGGAAGTCCTTGCGATATTATTGCCGTTGATGGTTTTGCCATCCCCGTCTATCTCGATATTTTTCCCGCCGTCATAGGTAGCCGTCGTAATAGCGTCGATATCCTCTGTCAGCTTAATGTAAACCTTTGTTGCGGCCGTTCCATCTGTGGAGAGCTTTATAGCCTCGTCCAATTCGCTCCCCGTAGTCACAAGATAAGGATCGTCAACAGCGCCCGTGCCCGGCAACGCCCACGCGGGCATGGACGCTGTCATAGCGGCGAGAGTCACGATCGAGGCTGCCATAAAAACACGCGCTAAGATTTTAATATTCTTCCTCAAAAATTTCATTCCACATTTACCTCCTGATAGCTCAATTTTTCAGTACTGACAACAATATTGATGCAAAAATTTGATTTTTGACAAAACTCCAACAGTGCCACGTTGATGGTTTTACCCTGGCATCGATATATTTCGCACTTTTAAAACAGTTTGTTACCTTCGACTAACTTATTTTCGGACAAAAAATACCGCCCCCTGCGGTTACGGGCCCCGGGGAGAAAGGCAGGGGCGATGAATCAGTCCGCGGCGGCAGATATCTAATAGGATGTTAAATATCTTCGATGCCGTTACCGCCATCGCGCTTCGCCTCCTTTCTTGCGTTACTCGCTCCGCTTAGATACCGCATTCTCTAGGCTATAGTAAGCTTGCCAAAATTAAAACTAATCAAAAAAACCGTAATCGGCGTCAAGATAAAATATTAGTAGCGTCTAATATATTTTTTTAAAAATTAAACCCTCCTTTATCATGAATCGAAACGAGATCCTATTTCGCGGGTTATGCTTTTATAACGGCACAACGGATACGTCAGCGTGCCATTTCAAGATCACGCTACGCCGTATGTCTCTTAAAAACCGGTTATGGATGAGTAAAAGGGCGGTTTGTTTTAAGGGATATTGTGGATATGTTTTATTTGACGCCGAGGATGATTGACGCGAGAATACAACGACAACAGTACTGCCTGCCTGCCTGCCTGCCTGCGAAGATTCTATTGCCTTGTTCTGGGGCGCATCAGTAAAAACCACTATTTTATCGACCTTTCCTGCGGTTCTTTGAAATTTCTTGATTATCGTTAAACGATGAAATCGAATGTATTCATCCTCATACATTGTATATCTCTGATGCCGGTTTTGTCAAAAATCTCGAGTTGATGTGGGGGCGGCGCATCTTCATTTTCTCTTCGGAGATCCTCCACTCCGCTGCGTCTAAATCAACTTCCGACCACTCCATCTGCCGAAGTTCTACGGGGCGTACAAAAGTCAGCGCCGACACGAGCAAACCAACTTTTTGACTGTAACTTCGCTTAGAGCTATTGCTCACACCCTCACCGTATAAGAGTTTTATACGGCGCTATTTTATACGGCGCCTACTTTCGTACATGCGGCTTTATATCCCCTTAGCGGTCAAATAAAAATCGCTGAATCCTGATTTTACTGGATTCAGCGATTTTATCACTTGACTTGAATTTAATTCTGGAGGCGGCACCCGGATTCGAATAAGTATCAATTAGCCATTGATATCACTGTATTTATAATTTAACAGTTTCCAATTGTGTCCGGTTTTGTGTCCGGTATAAAATCGGGTGCAAAATTGTCCCCGGTTCGGAGGCGAGGCTACGCCGCAGTACGCGCGTATCTCCGCGAGCCGCGACGTCCCTGTCCAGTATTACGACAAAGCAACGGGAAAGCCAACGTCTTTAGCCGTTGGATGAGAGTCGCATCCGCCGAAGGCGGATAAGGTTTTGCTTTGGGTTTTTTGTATTTGCCAAACATATAAACCTGA
>JAISYN010000238.1 GCA_031269915.1 Synergistaceae bacterium | reverse complement strand
CTAGCGGCTCTGAATGGGCATGGGCTGATGCCGACACGTTGACAGTGACAGGTAATACCATTATCACGGGAACTATCTCAGCCCCGATAAATTTGAAGATAGAAACCGGGGCAAGGGTTACATGGAATGCGACAACGACAGGTACCGTAGATACTACTGTTCACCTGATAACCATAACTGATGATAGCGCCGACGATGGTTTTTTCATAGTGGACCTTGGCTCGGAGACGCTGAGCAGCAAGGGTTCCGTGCTTGTCAATAAATCAGAGGTTCCCATCACCGTCTATGGGGGTAAATTGGAGTCCACCGAAACAGACGATAATTATATAACGCTTTATTCCAAGGGTGACGTTAATATCGACTCCACTAACGGCAAGATAACAATCAGCAGCAAAGCCGGGCAAGCTGTTTTCGTTGAAGGGGCTAATATCGAAATTACGGGCAACGATGCTAATCAGTTGACGATAAAAACGGAAGCCGTGTATTTCTCGGCGGTAGAGATCGCAGGCGGAGGATATATCGCTGTTACCGGCCATATCGACGAACCCGATAAAACTTTAATTGAAGCCAGAGGCGGCAATAATTGCGGTATTTGGAATGAGGATGGAAATATAACGGTCACCCATGCTACAGTCCATGTTGTTGATGCCGACAGCTCGGCAATTTACGCGAAGAACGGCGATGTGACCGTTGGGGGAAAATCAAGAATTGAAGTCAGTGGAGAGAAGAGCGAGTGCGTATACGTCGAAAAAGGAGATGTGAGCGTTGAAGGCGATGCGGAAATAGTCGCGGACGACGATAATTGTGTCGGCGTTTACTCGGAAGAGGGAAACGTAACCGTTAAAGGGAATGCGCGAATAGAGGCTGGCACGAATGGCAGTGGCGGTGTCGGCGTTCGCTCGGAAAAAGGTGACGTGAACCTTGAAGATTACGCAGAGCTTACCGCTGTTAACGGCGGTCCTGTCGTCGATGCCAGGGGAGGGGATATCAACGTTGGACCATATGTTACGGTATATGCCGGCAGCGCTGCCGGTACAGCGTTGAGAGCGAGCGGCGAGATAGACGTCGATTCCAGCAATTCAACTATAACGGGAAAACAGCTTCCCGATTACAATTATAACCCCGCTTCTTCCAGCGGCGGGTGCAACGCGGGTTTCGGGGCCATAGCGCTCATCGGGCTTGGCCTTTATCGGGCGAGCGGGCTTCGCAGGCGCAAGGCATAGAAAACAGACCGCGTTTTGAAACGCGCGCCGGGGCTCCGGTTTTCGGGCTCCGGCATTTTTGCGCGCCCGGCATGGGCAATGCTCCTGACCACAGGAACAAAACCTCGGGCGCTGCCCGAACCCCGCCGGGGAACCAGTTCCCCGGACCCCTTTTATAAATTTTTACTTTCCCCCGACGGGTGAAAGAAAAAATTGTGAACAGGGTGCAGGGAGCAAGCTCCCTGCCGGGTTCGGGCGGAGCCCGAGGTTTTGTTCCCTTGTTTCGAGGGCAATGAACGGTCCTTTGACATAACCCCCAACTCTTTGTATAGTATGTCTCTCAATAAAAGCCATTTGCCGGAGAAGGGACGTGAGGATGGGGTTGAAAGAGAAGATCCAGCTCTACGGCTTCAACAACCTTACAAAAACATTGAGCTTCAACATCTACGATATCTGTTACGCGAAAACGGAGCGGGAGAAAAAAGATTACATCGAGTACATCGACGAGCAGTACAATTCCGACAGGCTGACCGGCATACTGCTGGAGGTCACGGGGATCATCGGGGCGTACGCGCTCAATATATCAAAGCAGGACTACGACCCCCTTGGAGCCAGCGTCACGCTGCTGATATCGGAGGAGATGGTTCCTCCGGATCAGATGGATATCTCCTGCAACCAGTGTTCTTTCATACGCGACGTCACGCGCGAGCATTCCCTGGGGGAGATAGTGGTCGCCCACCTGGACAAGAGTCACGTGACGGTTCACACATACCCCGAGTTTCATCCGAACAACGACATCAGCTCTTTCAGGGCGGACATCGACGTGTCGACCTGCGGCAGGGTCTCGCCGCTCAACGCGCTCAACTATCTCATCGGCTCGTTCGACTCCGACGTCATCACGATGGACTACAGGATACGCGGTTTCACGCGGGACATCGACGGCAGGAAATACTACAAGGATCACGAGATCAATTCCATCCAGAATTTCATCGACGAGGAGACTCTGACGAGATATGACGCCATCGACGTCAACGTATATCAGTCGAACATTTTCCACACGAAGATGATTTTGAAAGAGATATCGCTCGCCAACTATCTCTTCAACGTGGACCCCCGCGAGCTGACGCCCGAGGTGCGCCTCTCGCTGAGGGAGATGATAAACAAAGAGATGCTCGAAATCTACCACGGAACCAACATATACTGATGAAACAGGTTTCGGCGCCGCTTTACGAAGCTCTCGAAAACTACAGGAACAACCGCGTCGTCCCGTTCGATGTGCCGGGCCACAAACAGGGGCGGGGCACGCCTGAACTTGCCGCCTTTCTGGGACGGCAGTGCCTCTCCGTGGACGTAAATTCGATGAAGCCGCTCGACAACCTGTCACACCCGACTTCGGTCATACGCGACGCGGAGGCCCTCGCGGCTGACGCGTTCGACGCGGATAGCGCGTTTTTCATGGTCGGAGGCACGACGTCGGCGGTGCAGGCGATGATAATGAGCGTCTGCAAATCGGGCGACTCCATAATAATCCCCCGCAACGTGCACAAATCCGCGATAAACTCGCTCATACTGTGCGGCGTCAATCCGATCTACGTGGATCCGGGCATTCACTCGGGGCTGGGCATATCGCTCGGAATGGATCCCTCCGACGTCGAGGACGCGATACGCGCCAATCCGTCAGCCAAAGCGGTGTTCGTCAACAACCCGACCTATTACGGCATATGCGCGGACTTGAAAAAGATAATCGCCGCCGCCCACTCCGCCGGCATGGCGGCGCTGGTTGACGAGGCGCACGGGACCCACTTCTACTTCGGCGACGGAATGCCTCCTTCCGCCATGTCGTCCGGCGCGGATATGTCCGCGATAAGCATGCACAAAACCGGGGGATCTCTCACCCAAAGCTCGCTGCTCGTGATGAAAAAAGGCAGAGTCTCCCCGGATTACGTCAGAACCATCATCAACCTGACGCAGACGACGAGCGCGTCCTATCTGCTCATGAGTTCGCTCGATATCGCCCGGAAAACGCTCGCCACAAACGGGCGCGGCATATTCCGCAGGGTGGCGGAGCTGTCCGAGTACGCGCGTAAAGAGATAAACGCGCTGGGGGGCTACTACGCCTTTTCGGGCGAGACGGTAAACGGGCGCGACATCGCCGCTTTCGACGCTACGAAGCTGTCGGTGAACACGCTTAAAATCGGGCTGGCCGGAATAGAAGTCTACGACATCCTCCGCGACGGTTACGGAATACAGATAGAATTCGGCGACATGGGGAACATGCTGGCTATAGTATCGGTCGGCGACACCATCTACAATATAGAGCGCCTCGTGTCGTCCCTGTCGGAAATAAAACGACTCAACGGCAGGGAAGGGCTCGATCTGTGGAATCACGAATATATTGCCCCCGTAGTGCGCCTCTCCCCGAGAGAGGCGTTTTACGCGGACAGGGAGGCCATTCCGCTGGCGGACGGCGAGGGGCGCGTTTCGTCGGAATTCGTGATGTGCTACCCGCCCGGCATACCCATACTCGCCCCCGGCGAACTCATAACCCGCGAGGCGCTTGATTACATTCTGTACGCCAAAAGCAAAGGCAGCCTCTTGATGGGGCCGCAGGACATGACGCTCGAAAATATCTTCGTCGTCAGATAAAAAACGGGGGGAATGAACGTGGAACTTTGGTATACGGAAGAGCATACTCCTTCGGTCCGGTTTTCCATAAAGGTGAACGAACACGTTTTGAGCAAGAAAACGCCTTTTCAGCGGATAGACGTGTTCGACTCCGAGGAATTCGGCAGGTTTTTCACCCTGGACGGGCTGATGATGGTTACGGAGAAGGACGAATACATCTACCACGAAATGATCGCGCATGTGCCGATGGCGGCGAACCCGCAGATCGAGAATGCGCTTGTGATAGGCGGAGGCGACGGCGGAACGGTGCGCGAGCTGACGCGCTACGGCACGATCGGGCGCATCGACATGGCCGAGATCGACGAAACGGTCGTTAACGTCTGCCGCGAATATCTGCCGTTCACCTCGCTCGCTCTCGGCGACTCGAGAGTGCATCTTCACTTCGAGGACGGGCTCAAATTCATAAGGAGCCGCGAGAATTTCTACGACCTCATCATCGTTGACTCCACCGATCCGTTCGGTCCCGGGGAAGGTCTTTTCACGCGCGAATTTTACGGCAACTGCCACAAGGCCCTCACGGAAGACGGCATTCTGGTAAACCAGCATGAAAGCCCGTATTACGAGTCGTACGCCCGGTCAATGCAAAGGGCGCATTCGCGGATAAGGGAGTTTTTCCCCGTTTGCAGGGTCTATCAGGCCCATATACCCACCTATCCGTCCGGTCACTGGCTTTTCGGATTCGCGTCCAAACGGATCGAGCCGTATGAAAACGTTCGGCCCGGCGATTGGAACGCGCTCGGAATAACGACGCGCTATTACAACGCCGGCCTGCAGACCGGGGCGTTCATGCTGCCCAATTACGTGAAAGAGCTGCTGAACCGGGCATGTCCTTAGTGAAGCGGAACGATATATCCTTCATAGGCTGCTGTGCGTCTTATGAGGACGCGAAAACCGTCCTGTTCGGGGCGCCGTTCGACTCCACGGCGTCTTTCAGGCCTGGGGCCCGTTTTGCCGGTCCGGCCATGAGAACCGAATCCGTCGGCATAGAAACATACAGCCCCTACCAGGACCGCGGCCTCGAAGCTCTGAGCGTGTTCGACGCGGGAGATCTCGAACTTCCGTTCGGCAACGCCGCGCGCGCGCTGGATGCCGTCGAGAGTTTCTGCGCGCGGGTGCTGGACGACGGCAAAACGCCGGCGATGATCGGCGGGGAACATCTCGTAACCCTTGGCGCGGTTAGAGCGGCCGCTTCCCGTCACCCCGGCCTGTCGGTCTTTCATTTCGACGCCCACGCCGACTTCCGCGGCGATTACATGGGCGAGTCCCTCTCGCACGCGACCGTCATGCGCCGCGTATGGGATTTGCTGGGCGACTGGAAAATTTTTCAGTTCGGCATCAGGTCCGGGACGAGAGACGAATTCAATCTGGCGGGCGAGCATATCAAAACTGAACGCTTCAAGGCGTCCACGGTAAGAGATTGCGCCCTTGAGGCCGCCGGAAATCCTATATACGTGACTGTCGATCTGGACGTCATCGACCCGTCCGAGTTCCCCGGCACGGGAACGCCAGAGGCCGGGGGGCTCTCTTTCACTGAACTGCTCAGCGCTATTCTCTGTCTGTCGGAAAGCGAAATTATCGGATACGACATATGTGAACTATCCCCCCACTACGACCATTCCGGCGTATCGACCGCGCTTGCCTGCAAAACGCTGAGGGAGATGCTGATAGCTTTCAGCGGCAGGGTTTTATGATGTCTCTTACGACCGATTACGAGATCGCGGCGATCTTCACGCGGGACGGTTTCAGGCTTGACAGCGTGCCCGCGTCGAATAAAAATTATTTTTTCGACCGGAACCTGCTGGATGATTTCGCGCGCGATAAATTCAACGCCTTGTTCGAGTTCGGTTTCACGCCGAAGAACGATCTGTATTCCCCCTCTCTAGCGTATCTGCATTATATTTCAGGCCTCTTCGCCGAATCCCTGTCCCGCGACAGCGATATCGAAATCACGAGAAAATCGTCTCCGGCTTCGGAGGAGACGAAAGCGGACATACTTCGCGCTGCGCCCTACGCCATCGGGATCGAATTCGTCGGCGCGGACTGGATAGACGGAATATGGCGCGGCATGGGCGGCGTTTTCGACAATGAGATAGCCGGCGTTTCATGCGCGGTAGAGGAGTATCTGCGAGGCAAAAATTCAACTTTGAACGTGGTCGGGCGGGTGTTCTTCCATCTCGTGGAAAACAGAAGGGGAGATTCCCCGTTCGCCTTTTTATCCACGTACAGCACCGGAGACAGGAAAAAAGTGAGTCACCTTCCGCTTAAAAACGCGCTGATAGAAGACCGCGAAGAACAGGACAAACTCCTCTCTCTTCTGTCCGCGGTCAGCCGCGCGGCGGAGGCGAGCGAATTCATCTCGGAGCTGGTCGAAAGCGGGGAGCTGTTTTCTCCGCTGAGGTTCGACGCGGGCGAGGCGTACACGTTTCTCAGGGAAGTTCCTCTGTACGAGGAGTGCGGGGTGGTCTGCCGCATTCCCGACTGGTGGAAGAAACAGGGAAGGGTCCGCGTTTCGGTGTCGGTGGGAGGACGCCCGCCTTTGGTGCTGGGTCTGGACGCTCTCCTGTCTTTCGATCCGGCCATATGCCTGGGAGACGGCTCCATTTCGAGGGACGAGGCCGAAGCCCTTCTTGCCGAGACGAACGGGCTGTCTTTTATCAAAGGGAAATGGGTCGAGGTGGACCATGACAAGCTCAAGGCGGCGATCGAAGCGTTCGACAGGGCTGCGGGAATGCGAAACGTCACTTTTGCCGAGGCCATGCGGATGCAGCTCAACGCCGGAGGCGCCTCCGACTCCGGCGAGAGGGCTGAAGTCGAAATAACGAACGGCGAATGGCTGGCTGGCGTCAGGGATATGCTGATGAACCCCCTGAAAATCGGCGATTTGATGCCTGGGGAGGATTTCAGGGCTTTGCTGAGGCCCTATCAGCAGACAGGCCTGAACTGGCTGGGACAGATGAAAAGCCTTGGCTTTGGAGCCCTGCTGGCGGACGACATGGGGCTCGGCAAAACCGTCCAGATTCTGGCGCTTCTCGAATATCTGCGCAAAAACGAAGGGACTAAAACACTGCTGATCATACCCTCGTCTTTATTGAGCAATTGGACAAACGAAACGGCCAGGTTCGCGCCGCGGCTGAGATACGCGGTCATCCGCTCGGTTCGGGACAAGCTGGACATGGACGGGGCCGACATATTCATCACGACTTACGGAATGGCGGCCCGGCTGGAATCGCTGAAAAAAATCGAGTGGAATCTGATAATTCTGGACGAGGCTCAGGCCGTCAAAAACGCGGGAACAAAACAGGCGCGCGCCGTTAAGGCGCTCAGATCCGTCTCGAAAATCGCCATGACCGGCACGCCGGTCGAAAACAGGCTTTCAGACCTGTGGTCCATCTTCGATTTTCTGAACAGGGGTCTTTTGGGGACGGCCAAAGAGTTCGGCAATTTCGCGAAAGCGCTGAAAGACGACATCAAAGGTTATTCCAGACTGCGCGATATAGTGAGCCCTTTCATCCTGAGGCGGCTCAAAACCGATAAGTCCGTCATCGCCGATCTGCCGGATAAAATCGAGATTAAGGCGTTCACGGAATTGACTAAAAAACAGATAGTTTTGTACGACGCTCTGGTAAAGGATATGGAACGCGCGCTCGCCGAATCCTCGGGCATCGGGCGCAAAGGGCTCGTCCTCGCCGGCATCATGAAATTCAAACAGATATGCAATCATCCCGACCAGTATCTGGGCCGAGATTCATACGATGCCTCCGAAGGGGGCAAGTTCCAAAAACTTACGGAGATATGTGAGACGATAGCCGAAAAACGCGAGCGCGTGCTCGTCTTCACCCAGTTCAGGGAAATGGTCGCTCCGATTGCCGATCACCTGGAAAAAGTTTTCGGGTGTAAAGGGTCGTCCATGCACGGTGGGACGCCTGTCAAAAAACGCGGCGGGATAGTAGAGCGCTTCAACGGCGAGGATTATACGCCGTTTATGGTGCTGTCGCTGAAAGTGGGCGGAGTCGGACTCAACCTCACGTCGGCCAATCACGTCATACACTTCGACCGCTGGTGGAACCCCTCGGTCGAAAACCAGGCGACCGACAGGGCATTCAGGATCGGGCAGAAAAAAAACGTTCTGGTGCATAAATTCGTCACCGCCGGCACCATTGAGGAGAAAATAGACGCCATGCTCGGGGAGAAACAAAAGATTGCGGGCGACGTCATAGCCTCGACAGGCGAGACATGGATAACCGAACTGGACGATGAAGAACTGGCGAGACTCTTCAGGCTGGAGGTGAAAGCCTGATGTGGGGATACTTCAAATACACGCCCGTCGCCGAAAAAAGGGCCAGCGCCTTGAGGAAGCTCGCCAGGCTGAATAAGAAAAACCCTGATATTTCGCCCGTGACGATCGAGGGCAGGAAAATAGCGGTCACGTGGTGGGGGGCGGCGTGGAACAAAAACCTCGAAAGCTACGCGGATTACGCCAATCGTATAGGACGCGGAAGATCGTACGTCAGAAACGGAATGGTGCTCGATCTGCGAATCGAGCCGGGAGCTGTGCGCGCGCTGGTGTCAGGCTCGCGGTCCGATCCTTACGAAGTCCGCATAGAGATAGACAAACTTCCCGATCAGAAGTGGAAAACCATTGTCGAACAGTGCAGCCGCGGAATTGCCGGCATTTCGGACCTCATACAGGGAAAGTTCCCCGAAGGATTGGCTCAGATATTCCTGCGGCAGGGGACGGGCCTGTTCCCTTCGCCGGGCGAGATTCGCCTCGACTGCTCCTGCCCCGATTGGGCCGAAATGTGCAAACATGTCGCGGCGTCGCTTTACGGCGTCGGAGCGCGGCTCGATCGCGATCCCACGCTGTTTTTCACACTCCGGGGCATAGATTTTTCTGAGCTTCTCAAAAAATCGGTCGAGGAGAAGATAGACAGCATGCTGAAAAACGCGGATAAGAAAACCGGCAGGATCATGGACGATGCCGACATAGCCGGGCTGTTCGGGCTGTGACGGCGGCCGTGCGCGCCGGAATTACGCCCGCTGCCGCTTTGAGGCGGCGACTTCCCGCAAGGCCGCGTAAAACCTTTCGACATCTATGGGCTTCGTCAGGTGATCTCCCATGCCGATATTCAGGCAGCGTTCCTTTTCCTCTGGAAATGCGTGGGCTGTCAGGGCATAGACGGGAATGTCCCTGTACTCGGGAGTTTCTTTTATGATTTTGGTTGCCTCGTAGCCGTCCATAACGGGCATCTGTATATCCATCAGTATCAGGTCAAAGGGCTGGCCGCTGTCAGTCCTTACGGACTCCGCGAGCCGTTCCAGGGCTTCTCTGCCGTTTTCCGCCGTGGTAACCTCGATGCCTGCCGCCTTCAGCAATTCAGCGGCGATAAGCGTATTGATTTCATTGTCTTCAACCAGCAAAACGCGCATTCCTTGTAATATCGCGTTTTTGTCGCCGTGCGGCGCTTCCGGTGTTTTCGGCGCCGTGTCGTCCGGGACGAGCGGGAACGAGCATGAAAAGGTAAATGAGGCGCCCTTGCCTTCCTCGCTGGAGACGGCGATTTCTCCGCCCATCAGCTCTACCATCTCACGGGTAATAGCGAGTCCGATGCCGATACCGCCGTATTTGCGGGAGTATGAGTTGTCCGCTTGATTGAACGCGGCAAAAATCTCCTCCATCTGCTTCTTGCTCATGCCGATGCCGGTGTCTTCCACAGCGAAGGTCAGCGTCACGTCGTCTGAACCGCGTTTCGATACGGACGCGCGCACTGTTACGGAGCCCTTTTCCGTAAATTTGTAGGCGTTATCGACCAGATTGATAAATATCTGCTGAAGGCGCAGCGAGTCTCCTATCAGCTTGTCTGGAATGTTTCTGTCCAGTTCGAGGCGCAGCTCTATGCCGGACATCTCATGCTGCCCCCGGAAGAACATCACAAGGTCGTCGAACATTCGCCTGATATCAAAGGCGGAGTGTTCCAGCAGCATATCGCCGGAGTCTACTTTCGAGAAATCGAGAATATCGTTGATGATGCCTAACAGAGCCGATGAAGCCCGCCGCATCTTTTCCGTATATTCGCGCTGTTTGTCATCCATTGGAGTTTTAAGCAGGAGATCGGTCAGCCCGATGACCGCGTGCAGAGGAGTGCGAATTTCGTGGCTCATGTTGGCCAGAAAAAGGCTTTTCGCTTTATTCGCGGCCATGGCGGCCGACATCGCGCCTTTCAATTCCAGAAGCGTTCTCACTCGGGCCAATAATTCCTCTTTATCGAACGGTTTTTGAATATAATCGTTGGCTCCGGCCTGGAATCCCAAAACGATATCATGAACCTGATTTTTTGCCGTGAGCATCACTATCGGCAGATCAAACAGAGAATATTTTTCTCTTAAATGCTGGCAGACCTCATAACCAGACATTTTGGGCATCATAATGTCCAGGAGGATAAGGTCGAATTCCGCCCCGTTCTGAAACATTTCCAGAGCGTCTATGCCGTTATACGCTTTGAACACTGAATAATGCCGCATCGACAAAAGGTTTGTCAAAACCTGGATGTTGACGGGTTCGTCGTCGACGACGAGGATCCTGTAATTCCCACCCGCTTCCGCCGTTTCCGGTTTGCCGTTCTCCGCCGTGTTCGCCGCGGCAAAATCTTCCATATCGATGATCGGTTTCGGGGCTTCGCTTGGGGCGGCCGCTTCGCCCTGAGCGCCCGACACCGGAAGCCTGAACGTAAATTTGGAGCCTTCGCCGAGGCGGGACTCGACGAAGATCGTTCCTCCGTGCAGTTCTACTATCTTTTTGGTTATCGACAACCCCAGCCCAGTTCCGCCGTATTCGCGCGCCGTGGAACCGTCGGCCTGCTCGAACGATTCGAATATCCGGTCGAATTTGTCCTCCGGTATGCCTATACCGGTATCCTCGACCGAGACCGCGGCCATATCGTCCTCGATTCGGGCGGATACGCTGACGCGGCCCTTTTCGGTAAACTTGACGGCGTTCCCGATCAGGTTGTACAAGATTTGCTGTATCCTGTTTTCATCGGCGCTGATCGTCGCGATGGAGTCGTCTATATCATTGACGAGCGACAGTTCTTTGCCCTTGATCAACGGTTTTGAGAGGACAATTACCGTATCGACTATCGTTTTCAGATCGATGGGTTTTATTTGCAGCGCTATTTCGTTATTTTTCAGCTTGGTGAAATCCAATATATCGTTGATCATGTTGGACAGCCGCTTGCCGCTGTTGGAAACGATTGCCAGGTTATATTTCTGTTCGTCCGTAAGAGAACCGGTCGCGCCGTCTATCATCGACTCGACGATGCCGATTATGCCGTTGATGGGCGTCCTCAATTCATGCGACGTATTCGCGAGGAACTCGTCTTTTAACTCGTTCAACCTGTTCAGATATACGTTCTTTTCTTCGAGGGTTTTGGCGTATTGCTGCATCTCCTTGATCAGGTTATTTATCTTTCCGGCCATAAAGTGGAACGCGTTTGACAAAGCGCCGATCTCATCCTTGCTCTGGATCAACGGCACTTCGGTGTCGAAATTGCCCTCCCCGAGAGTCTTGGCGGCGTCCGACAGAACGAGTATCGGCCTTGTCACATTTTTCGCGATGATGTAAAGTATGAACGCTATTACGCATATGGCGAGCACGGACGTGAGAATTACGTAATTTCGAATGCCGTTCGCGTTATCGAGGATCTTCGTCATTGGAACGCTGACGGCGACGGACCAGGGGTTTGTGACGCCGCTGAATTGAATCGGCATATATACCGTGTAAAAATATTTGCCGCTCGAAATGTACATTTCACCGCTCTTTATGGCGTTTTTGGCTTCCGCGGCCCGCCGGGAGCGGTCGGGATCCGCTTTGAGAATGGTTTCGGCCAGTCCCGGGGTCATGAGTGACAAATCCAGTCTGGCGCTGTTGGGGTTTTTCGCGTACTCCTTCAAACTATCGACGAATTGCCGGGTGTTGTCGTATGCCGCCGTCTGGGCCTGATCGGACTGATCGGGAGCGGGGTTTTCGGCCAGATACCCGTCGGCGTATTTCACCGCGTCGCCGATTCTGGAACGGTCCTCCGTCAGCATCTGGTATGCCATCGATTCGACCAGATCTTTCCCCAGATAAGGCTTGTCGGGGTGCGCCACAACGGAACCGGCGTTTGAAAAAATCTCCGTATAGCCTTCCTGCCCGTGCGGGTTTACCTTTGAAACCATCTCCTGCAGCTTATCGAGAACGAAATCCGAAGCTATTATGCCTATGAATTTACCCTCATGTATGATGGGGAAGACCATGCTCGCGAGCATGACGGAATGCCCCTGAACTTCGTACGGATACGGGTCGGTGATATATTCGTGCAACTCGGCTTTTGGCACTATATACCAATCCGCGATGTCGATATCGTACAGGGGCTCGACGGCGATATTGCCGCCGAGTTTGTTCCAGTAAGGCGAATATCTCCCCGTATCGTCGTACGCCGGTCCAACCCCCGCGTACAGTTTATCGTTCCCGTCCAGGGCGTCCGGGTCGTAGGCTACGCAAAACGCGGTTATATATTCTTTTTTCGCCAGGGTGTTTCTCAGTATGTCGTTCATCATCCCCCTGTCGGTGAGGCCGTGAGCCTTCAACGTCTCAAATGTCGTCGCGAGCGTTTCCGACGTTATCCGAGCGCCCTGCAATTCCGCCCTTATCTCATTTTTATATTTGTCGGCGGTTTCCTGAGCCAGGCTGAAAGCGTCCTTCTCCGCCATTTCGAAGGATTTGCTGGAAACGATCAGCGTGAGCAGCAGAAAGGAGACGATGACGACGCTTGAAACAAGAAAGAATATCTTTATCTTTAAGCTTAAATTCTTGAACATAAGATCACCTCGAAATTCGACCGTAACTCATTGTACGTTGCAACAATATATTGCACAAACTCCATTTATGTCAATATGAAATATTGGCGCTTATCTCCTCGCGGCGATAGAATAAAGATAAAGATTTTTCGGAGTGAGGTTCAATGCCCTTGGTTTTCATTTCGATGATATTTCCGGGCTGCGTCAAGTCATCCAGGACGAGAGCGGCGGACAAAAAATCGCGGAGTTCGATATCCTTCTGGAAAACGGCGGCTCCATCATCGGTGCGGAGGTGAAGTCGAAGCCGTCCTATGACGGCGTGGAAGACCACGTACAGCGCTTGAAGATACTTCGTCCCAACAGAGACAAGAAAGGCGACAAACGAAAAATCCACGGCACGCGAAAGCGGCCATGCCGTCGAGCGTCAGAACCGCCGCCCTCAAGGCGGGCATGTACGTCATCACGCAGACCGGGCGATACCGTGAAGATCGACGTCCCGGAGGGATTCATCCCCCAAGCCTGGTAGCCGCCGCCTCCCGTCCAATCAGATTATCCAACTGTTGACGTTGCTTACGGCAAGCCTCTTGTCGTAATCCGAGAATATATGTTTCGTATATTCGTAAGAACGATACGCCATCAGATAGGTGAAGACTACAGGCACATCTCCCAGCCAGCCTTCGGTTTGTCTGTACTGGTAGGTGGTTTCCATGCGCCCGGGGCCGTCGAGAACTATATAGTTGTTTTGCGCCGGCGATTTTGGCGGAAGAAATTGCCTGTCGACCCCGTACGCGTACGCCGACTGATGCGCCGCGTTCTGAACAGCGCCGGCGCTGGACACCGTCCTTATGTTCATGTCCGATCGCTCCTTTCATCTCAGCATCATTACATATATTATATTAAAATTATCGGGTATGTCACTCATTTATTTATGCCATTCGGATAATTTTTGACTTATCGCCAGTTAATATAGTAATATAAATAATGATGATTCGCGTGTGCCGCGCGCGAAAATTAATGTATTTGGAGTGGAAAACATGCCGTCTCACGAATCCGCCATTTATCCGGCGCCGCCGGAATACGATATTTTCAAGAAAAAAATGCAGAGCCTCTCCGGCATTGACCTCGACGCGTATAAATATCAGATACACCGCCGCATTCATATGCTCATGCAGCGGTGGGGCATGAAGTCGTACGATGAATATTATAAAACTATAGCGGACAACCCCGATAAGCTGCGCGAATTTCTGGACTATCTCACCATCAATGTAACGGAGTTTTTCAGGAACGCGAACAGATGGTGGGAACTGAAAGACAGGATAATTCCCCAGATATACAAGGAACTCGGCCATCAGAAGTTGAAAATGTGGAGCGCCGCGTGTTCCACCGGAGAGGAACCGTATTCGCTCGCGATACTGGCTATCGAGAGCCGCGTCGCGACTCCGAAACCGGTATTGGCGGTGGATATCGACGACGGCGTTCTGGCGAAAGCGACCGCCGGAGTGTACGCGAAACGCCAGATAGCGAGCGCTCCGAAGGAGTGGATACCGAAATATTTTACGGACGCCGGCGCTGATACCGTAAAGGTAAAACCGGAAGTCAAAGACAAGGTCAAGTTCAAGCACATGGATCTCATAAAGGACAGATTTGAAAGCGATTTCGACCTGATCCTCTGCCGTAATGTGGTAATTTATTTCGGACCCGAGACCAAATCGGCGCTCTACAAAAAATTTTTCAGCGCGCTTCGTCCGGGCGGTTATCTCATGACTGGCGCGACAGAGCAGATATTCGAATATAAAACCATCGGCTTCGAGTCCGCCGGGCCCTTTCTGTACCGCAGACCGAAATAACGCCGATAGCGCGTATATTTGTTTTCTGACACATAATCAATACGGCGTCCGCCGTGCCGCGCGCCCCGAAAATCCTGTCCGCGCTTCTCGCCCTGAACTCCGAGGTAAACGTGTTCTTCGACGGCACGGCGAACGCGACGACGTAAGGGGCGAAGGATATTCGTAAACGCCGGGGAAACGGACTGTCTGCCGTGCGTGAGCCGGAGGCGATCGCTTGGTTGACTGATCGGATACCGCGGTGGTAGAATAACCTGCGTTCGGGGCGTAGCGCAGTCTGGTTAGCGCGCGTGGTTCGGGACCACGAGGTCGGAAGTTCAAATCTTCTCGCCCCGACCAATAAAAAATATGTGTCGGCCTCCGCGCGCAGGGGGGCTTTGTTTTTATGAGAGAGCAAGCGGGGAACGGGTACAATGCCGGGCAAAAACAATGACGAAAACGGCCTCAGGATCGCGGCGAGAAATCGCGCAGCGCGTCATGAATATTTTATCCTTGAAACCCTCGAAGCAGGCGTCGTTCTGTCGGGAACCGAGATAAAATCCGTGCGCGCCGGCGCGGTAAACCTCCGCGACGGCTACGCCAGGGTGGACGGCGGCGAATTGTGGCTGTATAACGTTCATATATCCCCCTACGAAAAGGGGACGATTTACAACAGGGAACCCATGCGCCCCAGAAAGCTGCTGGTTCATAAAAAGGAAATTTTGAAGCTGCGGATGAAAACCCGGGATAAAGGTCTTACCCTGATTCCGCTTTCTCTGTATCTCAAGGACGGAAAACGTGCTAAAATAGAGCTTGCCTTAGCGAAGGGCAAACAGACTCACGACAAGCGCGACTCCATTGCGGAGCGCGACGTTGAGCGGGAGATAAGCAGAAATTTGCGCGAGCGGGGTAAAAGGGATTATTGACGTGTGCGTGGCGTCCGAGAGGCCGATCCGCGCGAGACAGACAAAATAGGGGGCGACAGGTTTCGACAGCATGACGGAAGGTCCGGAAGCGCGAGCCGAGGATGGGGCAGCCTCGTAAATCAGGCTCTAAAACAATAATTGCCAACGAAGAATTCGCACTGGCTGCTTAGTTAAAAGCGGTCACGTCCTTCAAGGGCTCGGCCGTTGGAACTTGAAAGGGCGTCGAACAGACGGCTGGAATCGCGGTAACATCTTCCGATCGCGGTTCGAGACTCTAAAGAAGATTAGGCATTTCAAATCCTGTCCCTGGGAGTTGAAACGCTGAAAGCAAAACAAGGACTACGCTCGTAGTGCATCCCGATTGTCCCTTGTTGGACCGGAGTTCGATTCTCCGCGCCTCCACCATTACAGACTTTGCAGCACTTTAAAAAAGCTCTGAATCCAGAAATAACAAGGATTCAGAGCTTTTTCATTTTCTCCGTAAAGTTATATAACCGTACTGAAATTGATTTGACACCGTACATAATTCAAACCGTAATAAAATTCGATACGGCGGTGATGAATAATGTCTCTGACAAAATCGGCGATCAAAATGGCGAAACCGAACAACACAAAGCCGTACATGCTGAAAGACGATTACGGTTTATACCTTGAAGTACAGAAGGGCGCGACCCCAAAACCGTCGCCCGAGACGAATCGCGCGTTCATCGCCTCATTCTGCCGTTTGTCGGGCACATGGAAATGGACGAGATAACCGCGCCGCGGCTGCTCAACGTGTTCAGACGAATCGAGGGCAAGGGCATTTTAGAGACAGCGCACAGGACGCTCAACACCTGCGGCCGATATTCCGT
>JAISYN010000034.1 GCA_031269915.1 Synergistaceae bacterium | reverse complement strand
GAATGGGCGGCGCCGGCATTGCCTGCGCCGGAGGCTGGCTCTTGGCCGATGAAGGCTGATACGCCGTCAATTCACGAAATTCCTGTTCCGTCATCCTATGATACCTCCTCGGATAATGTGCGTTAATTATCTCGCGTCGCGGCGAAATGTCAAATGTCAGATTTTGAAGCGGCCATTTCCTGTTTCCCGATCGACTCGCGAGCCAGATACGTCGAGTAGTCGTGGTCGATGGGGTCGTAGGACTCCTCGAAAAGAGGGGAGCTGATAATGAAGTCCGCGGTGGATTTATTGCAGGCCAGCACCGTGTTATATACCGCGCACAGCCGCACAAGCGCCTTTACATCGACGTCGTGCGGCTGTGTGGTCATCGGATCGGTCAGGAAAATCAGTATGTCGATCTTGTCATCGGCTATAAGCGCTCCCATCTGTTGATCCCCTCCCAGAGGGCCTGATTTCAGCCGCGTTAAGTCGGGACTGAGGCCGGGAAATTCGGCCTCGAACATCTCTAATATCAGGCGCCCCGTTGTTCCTGTGCAGATCAGTTTATGCGGGGCAAGCGAAACAGCGTTGAAACGCACCCAGTCGAGCATGTCCTGTTTTCTGGCGTCATGTGCCACGAGTCCTATTTTCTTTATTTTATTCATCTGTCGTCACCTTCATCTCCAGTCATGTCAAAATTCCCGACGAGATTAATTATGCGCCGTAATAGCGTTTTGAGCAACAGCAACAGCGATATCGCGGTTTCATCCGTCAGTCGCCCATGGCCGCGATAAGCCTGTCGCAGATGCCGGTGTTCTCGTACTCGCCCGAGAAAAGATCGGCGCCGGCGCCTATAGCCGATACGGGAACTTTTTTGCCGGTATGGTAATACGTCGTCCACGTTATCCCTGCCAGCGCATCGGACGCTTTGACGCAGGCCATGGTAAAGGGATCATACGGGCCGTACAGTTTCCTGTATCGCGGTTCCAGCGTCTCGCGTCTGTTCTTAGCGGTCATGCTGAGGCGGAACGCGTGTTCGACGTCCGGAGCTGGCGTCACTCCGGGGCCGAAAAATTTTTGGGCCATCGCGATATAATCCCCGATCCTCGCTCCTTTCACTGGAGATATCTTACGTTCGAATTTCGCGTACGAGCCCTGTCTCGCGGACAGCGCGCCGTATACCGCGCCGGGCTCGGCCCTGGAGTCCAGCGTCATGCCTCCGGTCTCGTGGTCGCTGGTCACTATTATCAAGGTTTCGTCCGGCTTTGCCGCGTAAAATTCCAAAGCTTTCGATACCGCCTCGTCGAACGCCAGCGTCTCATGAACCGCGGCGGCGGCGTCGTTGGCATGGCATGCGAGGTCTATTTTCCCTCCCTCGACCATCATGAAAAAACCTCTGTCTCCGTATAGCAGTTTTACACCGTATGAAACGAAATCCGCGAGCGATGGTCCGCCTGCTTTGTCTATGACCCACGGCATGTATCCGCCGGAAGATTTCGGATGCGGCGATATGGCCTTTCTCGATGAAAAGTCGTCCAGTCGGGGCGTGATGGCGTAATTGTTTGCCGCCGCCATTTCGTAGAGATCGCGCGATTTTTTGTCTTTGCCCTTGGGGTTTATGAACCCGCCGCCCCCGAAATATTCAAAACCGCTTTCCACAAGCTGAATCCCCAGATTGTAATGGTCCGTCCTTTTTGAGGCATGTCCATAGAAGGCGGCGGGAGTGGCGTCCTCGAAAAACGCTGAGGTCACTATTCCGACGCGCATGCCATGCTCGCGCGCGATCGTGGCCGCCGAGGAAAATTTTTCGCCGATTTTGGGGTTCATCGCCACAGCGCTGTTCACCGTTTTATGCCCTGTCGCGAGCGCTGTGCCAGAGGCGGCCGAGTCCGTGATTCCGGAGAGGGAATCCGTTCTGATAAAACCGTTAGCGGGCAGCGTGTTCATCGCGAGCTGCGCGTCGCGTTTCAGAGTATCTCCGTCGGTCTCTCGTCTGCCCGCCAGATACAGCTCGGCGGCGTTTCTCTGCGCGGTTCCCATGCCGTCCCCTATAAATAAAAATACATATTTCGCGCTCGCTCCGGCGGATGCCGGAATGAAAAACAGGGCTGCAAGAAAAACCGCGGCGAACGCTTGCTTGCAAACAGCCTCAATGAATCTTTTGCGCATTAATCCAACTCCCTTAAGAAGGCTGATTTTCCGGGTTACCCATGAAAATAGGAGGTTCCCCGATGTTTGACTAAATTCATCTTACTATATAGAATTGAAAATAAGAAAAATATATTCTTATTTTAAAATATTTTCAATATAAACGCACTTTGAGGTGTAACGTCGATGGGTTTTAATGTAAATGTCCTTCAGGACGGTAAAATAAACAAGCTTTACTCCGATACGCCGATAATGGGACACGAGGTGCTGGCTCTCTCTGAAACCGGCGGATGCGGCCTTGTCATAGCGTGGCGGGTGAACAGGATACTGCGCCCGATGAGCTGGGTAGTGGACGACGACGCCGATGTGGAATTCGTGAATACGTCGTCATTCGAAGGTGCGGAAATTTACAGGAGCACGCTTACGTTTCTGCTGGCGCTGGCGTGTAAGAGGGCTCTGGGAAAAGACGTAGCCGTCAGGTATTCGATGAGCGACAGCTATTACTGCGAATTTACCGATGGGGCCGCGGGCGAGGAACAGGTTATCCGCGTGAAAGAGGAGATGAATAAAATGGCCGCCTCCTCGCTGCCGATACAGATGGCGACTCTGCCGCTTGACAAGGCGCGCAGGATTTTCGAGCGGCAGGGCAACGAGGACAGGGCGCGTCTCATTCAGTGTACAGGCGTCGATCCTGTGATGTTGTATCGCTGCGCGGGCATATACGGCTACTTTGGAGTGCCTCTCGCCGCTACCACCAGCATTGTCGGGATTTTCGACCTGAATCATTTTGCCCCCGGTTTCCTGCTGCGTTTCCCGTCGATAACAGCCGCTGATACCTTGCCGCCTCTTCAGGTCGTACCAAAGCTGATGGACGTATTCCGCGAATACTCCACGTGGCTTGGCGTACTGGGCCTGTCTACGATGGACAGCCTTCACGACCGCGTGGCAAAAGGAAAATCCCTCGAACTGATACTCATATCCGAGGCGTTCCACGGAGAGGCCCTGTCCCGCATAGCCAACGAGATAATTTCCCGGCGCAGCGTCAGGCTGCTCTGTCTTGCCGGCCCTTCAAGCTCCGGAAAAACCACCACGTCGAAGCGGCTTGCCATACAGCTTCAGGTGAGCGGCAAAAACCCGATCGCCCTCGCGCTGGATAACTATTACGTCGACAGAGACAAAACACCGCTGGACGAGAACGGAAATTACGATTTTGAAGCGATGGAAGCGCTCGATATCGATCTAATCAACGAACATATCAACGCGCTGCTCGCGGGGGAGGAAGTGCGCCTTCCCAGGTTCGACTTCGTTACCGGTACGCGTAAGCCGGGAGCGAAGCTGAGGCTCAATTTCGGCGATATTCTGATAATTGAGGGAATACACGGGCTGAATGACAAGCTGACGCAGGATATCCACCACGACAGCAAGTATAAGGTTTTCATTTCCCCGCTGACCGGAGTAAACCTCGACTCGCACAACAGGATAGGCACTACCGACACCAGATTGCTGCGGCGTATAGTGCGCGATCACCGCACGAGAGGACACGGCCCGGAACATACCATCCTCATGTGGCCGTCCGTGATAAAAGGCTCGCACAAACATATCTTCCCTTATGAGGAAGGCGCGGACGTGCTGTTCAACTCGTCGCTGGTCTACGAGATTTCAGTGCTCAAGGGCTACGCGGAGCCGTTGTTGCGCGCGATACCGGAATATTCGAAGGCCTACGGCGAGGCGTCGCGTCTTTTGTCGATGCTCAGTTTCGCTCCTGTGATACCGTCCGAAAATGTGCCTAACCTGTCTATTTTGCGGGAATTTATAGGAGGGGGATGTTTTGGGGAGTAAAATGAGGAGCGAGCGCGGGAATTGCTGATACTCCACTGCGTTTACGCGCGGAGGAGATTCTTCATATGGGGAGAATCTTCATTTTCCGGCCGAAATTTACGTAAGACGAGCCAAAACGAGGAAGACGAGCCGTCAGTTCACTTATGGAGCGCGAGGGCCGGCGAGGTAACTGAAGCGCTTTTTGAACTGGGTTTCAAATGTCGGGGCGGCGCTGCGGGACTAGAACTGGAGCTGGCAATACCGTCCATCGGCGGGTATCCCATTCCGTCCATGCCTTTGCTGGGCGAAATTCCACGGACAGACGCGGATCGCGCAGAGATGCGAAGGTGGATCGTAGAGGCTATGCCCGTGAGCGTCGCCGGTCTGTCGGGCATGAGGGATATTTTCGAGTCCCGGGGAAACGTATCGGGAGACGGGCTGTTTTTGGCGAGAGGAATCATGGCGGCGCTTGATTTCTGTTATGTGATGGAGTGCTGTTCGTTCGCCGTTTCGCTCCTGGTGCGCGGACGTTTTCTGCCGGATATACGAGTGTCGGACGACATGAAATACGAGTCGGTATGGAGCCCGGTTCTGATGGGCAACGACGCGACGAAATACGAGCGCATGGTTCGCGCGATGCCGGACGCGATACGTATGCAAGGCGGTTTGCCCGGACGGCCGGAATCGGTGTTTCATAATATTTTTGAGGACTTCGTCGATGGTCTGGTAAGGTATTCCTGGACATATAAAAGATCCGGACGTGTCGTCCCGGCGCATAAAATAGCAAAAACCATTATTGGAAACGCGATGACACAGGATTCGCCCGCTATGGAGAAAAAAAGGCGCGGCAAATTGGTGAACGCGCTGAATCCTCATGTCCTTTGGATAAGATCTCTCGGCTGGCAGGGTGAGACCGACGGTCTGAGTCAATCCCTCGAGTCGATTTACTGTGAGGCGCGCGAGTGGCGCGAGCGCTGCGAGTGGTTCAAACACGCTCCGTTCAAGCTGAGAATGAATTTCGGCGGAGGCGATGAAGACATTTCGCGATGGAGGCTGGAATATACGCTCCGGCGCATAGGAGAGGACAAAATAGTATCGGCGCGGGATGTCTGGAACGGACAGGGGTGCGCGACGGATACAGTATCAGACGGATATATGAGGCGTTATCTGCTTTTCGCCCTCGGCAAAGTTGGAGCCGTCTTTCGCCCCGTTAGGGACAGCCTTGAGCTTCAAGCGCCCGATGGATGTCCGTTGATTCACGAGGAAGCGGCTGATTTCCTGCAAAATTTGGCGTCCGAATTGTCGGATATGGGAATCGAAGTCGGGTATCCGGCCTGGTGGCATGAAAATTCCTCGGAAGCGCTCACTATCAGGGGCGTCAAGCATGATGAGAATATTCCTGTCAAATGGGAGCTGTTTCTGCGCGGCGTGATTCTGTCCGACGATGAAAAGCGGGTGATCATGCGCGGGAATTCCTCTCTCGTGAAGATCAGGGGAGAATGGATGTTCATATCGCCGGATCGCCTGTCGTCGCTTCTCCATTGTATCGGTTGCCTGCCGGATCGCCTCTCGTCCGGGGAGGCCGTGAAACTCGCTGTAAGCAATCCGCTTGTGGACGGATTCGACGGTCTGCCCGAGTTGGAAACGGTTTACAACGCACTCATGAAAGGAGCGCCGCCCGAACTTCTCGACGCTCCGCCCGCGATGAACGGGACTCTCCGCCCCTATCAAAAGAGGGGATATTCGTGGCTCTCGTTCCTATCAGGGTTGGGCATAGGCGCATGCCTTGCCGACGATATGGGGCTGGGCAAGACGCTGCAGACGCTCGCGCTCGTTCAGAGACACCGGGATCTGGGCCATGTCCGCCCTGTGCTGTTGGTCTGCCCTACCTCAGTTATAGAAAATTGGAGGCAGGAGGCGGAGCGTTTTTTCCCGGACATGCGGTTTTATATCCATCACGGCAGAGACAGGTTGAAAGGCGGTGCGTTCGTTTTCCGGGCACGGCGCAGCGCGATGGTTATTTCCAGCTATTCGCTGCTTCACAGGGATTCGGCCCTCTATAGGGACGTCGATTGGCTCGGGGTAGTCCTGGACGAGGCGCAGAACATCAAAAATCCCGATACCAGACAGGCGCGCGCGGCCCGGGGAATAAAATCCGGCTGGAAAGTGGCGCTGACGGGAACGCCCATAGAAAACCACGCCGGAGATATTTGGTCGATAATGGAATTTTTGATGCCTGGCATGCTTGGCGGCAGACGGCATTTCACGAACACTTACGTGAAACCTCTGCCGTCTTCGCGGGATTCCCGCGCTCTTGAAGCCCTGAAGCGCGCCGTGAGTCCCTTTGTGCTGCGCAGGCTCAAGAGAGATCCCGAAATATTGCCTGAATTACCGGAAAAAATCGAAACCAAAGTGTATTGCGGATTGAAGAAGGAGCAGATCAAGCTGTATACGCGCGTGATGAACGAACTGAACCGCGATATCGGGCATTCCTCCGGCATAAAGCGCAAAGGGCTGGTATTGGCGGGATTGACGCGGATGAAACAGATTTGCGACCATCCCGCCCTCGTCGAAAAGGACGATGACTTCGGATGCGAGCGTTCGTCGAAACTGGAACGCCTCTTGTCATTGGCGGAGGAAATGTTCGAGACCGGAGACAGGGCGCTGATATTCACACAATACGTCGAGATGGGCGCCATACTCAAATTTCAGCTTCAGGAACGATTCGGGCATGAGTCGCTCTTTCTGCACGGCGGAGTGCCGAAAGATACGAGAGATAAAATGATCGGCGCTTTCCAGAATGGTACAGGGCCGCAGTTTTTCGTCCTCTCTCTGCGGGCGGGCGGAGTAGGCATCAATCTGACCAGGGCCAGTCACGTGGTGATGTTCGACCGCTGGTGGAACCCGGCCGTCGAGACGCAGGCTATAGACAGGGCCTATAGAATGGGCCAGATGAACAACCTCCAAGTTCACATATTCTGCTGCAAGGGGACGCTGGAAGAACGCATCGACGAACTGCTGTCGTCGAAGAAGACATTGGCGGACAGCGTCATAACCGAGAGCGGCGACTGGCTCGCCGAACTGTCCGACCGTGAACTGAAGGACTTTGTTTCGTTGTCGCGGAAGGCGCTCGACTGATGATAATGAACCCGGCTGCCGGCCCGACCCCAAAAAGCGGAAAAAGAAGGGGACGCCCGCCCGGTATAAAGACGCGTTGCGCGTTCGAACCCTCGCACTGGTGGACGGCAGGGCTCATAAATCATTTGGCGGAAACGGCTGCGCCGAAGCGGCTCAACGCGGCGAAAAATTATGCCCGCGCCGGGCGCGTCGTGGAACTGAACGTGCTGCCAGGCGTAATAAGCGCGAAAGTACAGGGTAGACGCAAAGCTCCGTACCTGGTCAGAATAAAATTGCCCATACCGGACGACGATCAATTGCGGAATATTCGGGACGCTTTGTACGAGAAGGCAATATACAGATCCATGCTGTTATCCGGCGAGATACCGCGGGAACTGGACGGCATATTCAAGTCGGCCGGCGCGCATCTGTCACTGGAAGTTTTTTCGCGGCTCAAGCAGATGTGTACATGTTCCGAACCGGAAGAAACATGCAAACATGTTCTGGCCGTCCTGTACGTGACGGCAGCCGTTTTCGACCGCGACCCTTTTATGCTGCTGAAACTGAACGGTTTGGAAAAAGAAGCGCTTATGGAATTTCTGTGCGCTCCGGTAGGTTGGAGAGGGGAATTTTTTACATCCGACACCGCTATTGGCAACGAACTCCCGAGGTTCCCCGAGCCGCCCCGCCCTTCGGAGCCGGAAAACTGGCTTCCGGCTATGGACTCGTCGTTCTACGGTACGCCCGGATTGTGGAAGGAGCCGTCCGGCATCGGCGTTTCATCAGAAGGAAACATCTATCCGGTACCGATGTCGGAATTCCCGATGTGGCGCGGCGAGGTTTCTTTCGCGGATTCGGTCGCTCCGTATTACAAATCGGCAAAAAAATTTTTTTCGGGAGGAGAACGTAAATGAACGATCGTATGGGGCGTATGACGGCATCTATGGAGGCGTCGGGAATCGACGCCATGATCGTCACGAAACAGGCGAACCAGAGATATCTGGAAGGTTTTACAGGGAACGACTGTTATCTTATCGTATCGAAGAGGGGCAATTTTTTGTTCGCTGATTCGAGGTATACTGAAATGGCGCATCGCGAGTGCCAAAACGCGGAAATAGTGCCTCACCGTCATCCTCATCCTCCTCTGGAGACCGTCATGGCGAAAGTTGCCAGCGAACAGGGATTCAGGAGGATGGGCTTCGAGGGCGGGCACATGACATTCGATTTGCACGCGGCGATAGCGGAAAAACTGTCGCGTGAAAATATAGAGACGGTCTCCGTTTCCTCAATGATAGAAAAAATACGCGCGCATAAGGACCCGGGGGAGATCGGAAAAATAGCCGCCGCGTGCAGAATAGCCGACATTGCCTTGAAAGAAACGTTAAAAACAATAAAGTCCGGCGTTTCGGAACTCGATCTTAAAATAGAGCTGGAATACAAATTGAAAACCTGCGGCGCCGACGACGCCGGGTTCGACGCCATGGTGCTCTTCGGAGGCCGTTCGTCGCAGCCGCACGCCAATTCGAGCCGCGAAACGAAACTTGCCTCAGGAGACTTTATCCTCATTGATTACGGCGCTATGTCGGACGGTTACAGATCGGATACGACTCGGACCTTCGTTTTCGGGAGGGCGTCCGACGGGCAGAAGCGCGCTTACGCAACGGTACTCGCCGCCCAGCGTGAAAGCGCGGCGATGCTCAAAGCCGGGGCCAATGGCAGGGAGATCAACGATAGGGCGCTTCGCATTATAAGGGACGCCGGGTTTCCCGCGTTCGACTATGGCATAGGGCATGGCGTCGGACTGGAAATACATGAGGAACCTTTCATGAGGCAGAACACGGACGTCATCCTGGAAGCCGGAAACGTACTCACGATCGAACCGGGAACTTATTCCCCCGGCTGGGGCGGCATACGTATAGAGGACACGATCCTGGTGACCGAAAACGGAGCCGAGATTCTGACGTCGTTCCCGAAAGAACTGACTGAGATTTAGAGGATCATAAATCCCCGCGCGGCCGCCGAGGCCTCGGCAGGAACACAACCTCGCCGAGCATCCCTTTGAACATAAACAGGACTTGTGTCAATAAAAGCCAAGCTGTTCGCGTCCAATTTTTTTTGCTGTTCCGCCCACTCGGAACGTTTTTGCTGGACGTCGGCCTGAAGCTGTTCTTTCGGGTGGAGGTTTTTTTATATGAGAAGCCAAACTTGATGAGCGGCATACAATCACCCCTCGTGATTGTATATGTACCATATTTTTATGCTAATTAATAGCGGAATCGCTTAACCGGCGTGCATTGTACGCCACGCCGGATTTTTTGATAATTCAAACGGACATTTTTCCTGACGCTTGACAGAAGGAAAAGCTGAGCCTGTTCTTGTTAGATGCCTAATCGACCGCGGGCAGGTGGAGATCTTTCGCTCCTTGCTCCGACAGTTTGAGTTCCGGCGCCCTGCGATTCATGATTTCAATCAGGATGGACGCTATTTTCACCTTCGCGCGCACGAAATCATCGTGCCAGGAGTCCTGTATCCATGGTTTGTAAATGTCGCCTTCGGACGTCCCCGGTTCTATCTTAAAATATAAGGGGGCGCTTACCCTGGTGATTTCCGGCGCCTCGTAGGCCCTATACATTCCGCCAAAGGAATCGACGATTATCATATAAACGTCGAGCGGGATGTCGATTGTCGAGCGGATGCCCGATAAAATGGGCAGGGACACGTCGGACAAAGGATTTATTGTGTCCGCGCCAAGCGATTCGATCAGCTTTGCCCCGGCGGGGCTGCACTGGCCTCCGAACACCGACCATTTGAAAATGGTTTCTTTCGGGATGAAACCCTCTTCTCTCATCTTGCTGACCAACTTCAAAGCCCCTTCGTCATATACAAGGAACCCTCTTATTCCGGCTTCGAGATTGCGCATCATGTCCTCTATCCAGTAGGACATATTGTCGGAGCCGCGGTGGCGAAATCCTTGCATTGCCCCTTCCGGGGAGCTCATCTCCTTTGACCCGGCATCCCATGACTTCCTGTGCCCGAGGACCATTACGATTTCTATGCCCTCGTCGCGCGCTATGCTGGCCATATCTTTTAATTCCCGCATGTCACAGTAAGTTGAGCCGCTCACCGTACAAATTGCCCTGTGAATTGGGACTCCGCGTTTTTTAGCTTCATCCGCGAGCGCTTTCATATTTGAGGATCGCTCCACTCCTGCTACTTCGATACGGTAGTGGGCGTTGTCCGGAAACCTTTTTGACGATGATGGGAGGCTCCAGCCATCTCTCCCCGGGATCCCGTTTTTTTCCATGAAAGCCTGTATCTCTTTCAGGTGTTTTGCCTTGAACATACCTATACCTCCTATTTAGAGTTTTTCTCCTCAGCCATTGCCTTCGAGAAATAATCTTTTTTCATCTTGACTACCTGCCCGCATAGCAAAATGATCGCGATCAGGTTTGGTATTATCATGATCCCGTTGAACGTATCGGCTATATCCCACACCAGACCAAGAGTCGTTCTGGAACCGATCACTATGAATATTATCCAGAGCAGGCGCAACGCCAGTTTGGATTTTGCCCCAAACAGGTACTCCGCCGAACGCTCGGCGTACGCGTAGCAGGAGATGAGGCAAGAATACCCGAAAAACAAAACGGCCCCGAGACAGATCAATCCGCCCCAATTCCCGGGCAGCAGCTTGTCGAACGCACCCATCGTCAGCGCCGCGCCCTCAAGTTCTCCGCCGCTCCACAGACCGCTCAAAACGATAGTAAGTCCGGAGATGCTGCATACCAGGATAGTGTCAAGAAAGACCTCCACAGGCCCCCAGACCGCCTGTTCGATAGGATCGCTCACCCGCGCGCCGGAATGAACCAGCGCGGCCGTGCCCATGCCGGCTTCGTTGGAGAACATGCCGCGGGCGAGTCCGTAACGTATGGAGATGAACATCGAGCCTACCGCCCCGCCCGTTACCCCGGCGGGAGTGAAGGCCCCCTTTATTATCTCCGCTATCGCGGCCGGTACCTCGGTTATATTGAGAACAATGATCAGTATGCCTCCCAGGATATACGCGCCTGCCATAAAAGGCGACAATATCTCGCAAACCCGGCCTATGCGCTTTATTCCCCCGAAGATGACCGGCGCGGTCAATATCGCGAACACTATGCCGCTCGTCAGTGGGGCGATCCCGAAGCGTTCCTCAAGGGCGAGGGCCATCGTATTGGTGTCGACTATCGCGGAGATGACGAAGTAGACGATGACTACCAAGATGGAAAAAATGACTCCAAGCCACTTTTGACCGAGGCCCTTCGCCATATAGTACATTGCGCCTCCGCTTACCGAGCCGTCTGGGTGAATCTCTCTGTATTTTATGCCCAGGGCAATCTCGCAGAATTTTGACGCCATACCCACGAAAGCGGCGACCCACATCCAGAACAGCGCGCCGGGCCCCCCTAGCGCTACGGCGGTGGCAACTCCGGCGATATTGCCCGAACCGACGATTGCCGAAACTGAAATCATCGCGGCCTGGAACGAAGAAATCTCTCCCGGCGCAGCTTCCTTCTTATCCGCTTTGGCCTTGGCAAACGCCCTGCCTACCGTCTGCCTGTACAAAAAACCCGCATTCAGAAATTGCGGGAACCCGCAGCGTATGCTGGCGTAAAGCCCGCTGCCAAAAATGAGGATGATTATCGGCCATCCCCACACAAAGCTGTTAACGGTATTGTTCAGTTCGACTAATGAATCCAAGGTAATTTCCCTCCCATAATCAGAATTATGAACCGGCTATTCCCTAAATCCAGCCACGCGCCGCCATAGCTCGTTCTATCCTCCTTAAAGCGTTGACCCACGCCCCTTCCCGATACCCGACTTTCATCTCTTCGGCCGTCGCTATCGTCTCGCCGAACGCTTTTAAAATACGCTGTTCCAGCCTGGCTCGAACCGTTTCCCTGTCCCAGTACTCGTCCGTCAGGCACTGTGTCCGCTCGAAAGCGCATACAATGGCGCTGCCGACGTTGCACAGCACGTCCGGAAGAAGGGCGACCCCCTTGCCGATCAAGATTTCCTCCCCGTCCGGGGTCACAGGGCCGTTCGCGCATTCTATGACGAGCTTCGCGTTCACTTTCGCGGCGTTACCGGCATGAATCACGCTCTGTACGGCAGCCGGTATAAGTACGTCGCACTCGATTTCCAGCACGTCGGAGGCGGACGCCGCCGAAGAGCCGGGGTAGCCCGACACCGACCCTGTCCTGTCGCAATGTTCCCCAAGTTTGAATATATCTATACCGTCCGTGTTGTATACCCCGCCGAATATGTCAGAGACCGCGATTATCCTATAGCCGGCTTGTTGAAGGAGTTCGCCCGCGACCCGGCCGACGTTGCCAAAACCCTGGAGGGATACCTTGGCGTTCGCCGGCATACCGATTTTTTGAGCCATCTCCCTGATGACATAGTACGCGCCGTACCCTGTGGCCTCGCGTGACAACTCAGTACCATTCGCGGCTGTTGGTTTGTCGTTTATAGCGGCGGGAGAGTGAAAACCCTGGATCTCCTCCAATTCGTCCAGCATCCACGCCTGTGTCTTTCCATGCGTTCCTATGTCCGCGCCTGGCACGTCTACCCAGGCTCCTTTCATTGGGAGCTTGCGGATGAAACCGCGTATCAGGGCTTCGTATTCGCGATCGCTCAGTTTCGACGGGTCGGCCCTGATCCCACCCTTGCCTCCTCCAGCCGGTATCCCGCCTACCGCGTGTTTTATGGTCATCCAAAACCCCAGCGCCTTTGCCGTATCCATATCCATATCAGGTACGACCCTGACGCCGTTTTTGATCTGGCCCAGGGCGTCGCAATAGTGCACGCGGAAAGCGTTGAATATCTCTAACCTTCCGTCGTCCATCTTCACGGGAATGATGAACTCGAAGGCGCGTTTCGGCTGTTCGAGGTATTTGACCGCGTTGGGGCGGATACCTGCTATTTTCGCCGTGCTGTGGAGCGTCTGCAATGATGTCTCAAACGGGTTGCCGCTCATTTCTTCACCAAATCCTTTCAATGTAGGTTTTTATTGCGTAAACAGTCAAGTAAATACAGCTACAGC
>JAISYN010000196.1 GCA_031269915.1 Synergistaceae bacterium | reverse complement strand
CCCCGAGGTTCTGTTCCCGCGGTCAGTTCGAAGCGAACGTCCGCGATGTCGTGGGTGAGACGTTCGTTGAAAACGAGGCGTGCCTCGTAATCGCGGGGCATCATGCGGGCCTCAGCGCGTTTCTTATCTCTTCGCGCATCCTGATGGCCTCTTCTCTGGCCGCTCCGGCGAAATCGTCCGTCCCACGTTTTATGTGCGCGCATATCATGCTCCTCGACGCCGCGACTACAGCGCCTTCGCCGCGCTCGTCGAAACAAGCCGCCAGATGTTCGGCGGAAGCTCCCTGGGCGCCGTATCCGGGGAGAAGAAAAAACGTGCGGGGCATTTTGCGCCTGAGCGCGGCACCCTGCCTGGGATAAGTGGCGCCGACGACCGCTCCTACAGAGCTGAAACCCTCTTGCCCGATCAGCCCTTCCCCCCACTCGGCGATTTTTTCCGCCACCAACTCGTACATCGGCCGCCCGTCGTGCAATATGACATCCTGAAATTCTGTCCCCGACGGGTTCGAGGTCTTGGCGAGGGCGAATATCCCCTTGCCCGACGCGGCGCAGTCGGCGATGAAGGGCGACATGCCGTCAGTGCCGAAATAAGGGTTCACCGTCAGAAAATCGGCTGGAAAGGGGGCGTCGTCCCTGAGATACGCGGCGGAGTAGGCTTCGGCGGTGGAGCCGATGTCGCCGCGCTTGGCGTCGGCTATGACGGCGCAGCCGAGCGCTTTGGCGCGCTCAATGGTGCGTCTGAAACACTCCACGCCAGCCGTGCCCAGCGCCTCGTAATAGGCGGCCTGCACCTTGACGCAGGGGATTATGTCCGACAGCGCTTCCAGAAGCGCGGCGTTGAATGCGTATATCGCATCGGCCGGTTCGGTATGAGCGCGGGCCAGCGCCTCCGGCACATAACTGATTTTCGTGTCCAGCCCGAGCGCGGAGGGGTTTCCGGTCTCCCTTATTCTCCTGATCAGACGGTCTATCCGCACGCCCATTCGCCTCCGTAAACGATCTCGCCGCCCGCGATTGTGCATTTGACCATCCCCGAAAGCGTCCGCCCGCCGAACGGGGAGTTGTGCCCGCGAGACACGAATTTCGACGGATCGACGACCCATTCGGCGTCCGGGGCTATTATCGCGATGTCGGCGGCGTGTCCCTCCTCTATTTTGCCCGCGTCGAGGCCGAGAATTTTCGCGGGGGCCGAGGTCATCTTGCGGAACAACTCCTCCGGGGAGAGCGTTCCGCCCTTGACCAGCACGGTCCAGCAGATGGAAAACGCCGTCTCGAAACCCGAAATCCCGTTCGCGGCGAGGGCGTATTCCACATTCTTGTCGTCAATGTGATGGGGAGCGTGGTCGGTGGCGATGCAGTCGATCGTTCCGTCGGCGAGGGCCTCTATTATCGCGGCTCTGTCGTCCTCCGTGCGCAGCGGAGGGTTCACCTTGGTATTCGTGTCGTAGTCTTTGACCCATTCGTCGGTGGCATAGATATAGTGCGGAGCGGTCTCGCAGGTGACCGCGGCGTTGCGGCGTTTCGCCCGCCGGATGATCTCGGCCCCCCCCCTCGTGGAGACGTGGGCGATGTGGATGCCCGTGTTCTCGGTCTCGGCCAGGATGCAGTCGCGCGCTATCATGGTCTCCTCCGCCGCTATGGTGATGCCGGGCAGCCCGAGCGCGGTCGACCAGTAGCCCTCGTTCATCAGCCCGCCGTCGGTGAGGTCGGTGTCCTCCGGGTGCGATATCACCCTGAGCCCGAAGCGTTTCGCGTAACTGAGCGCCAGCCTCATCCGCGCCGCGTTTCTCACGCATTTGCCGTCGTCGGAGAGCGCTACCGCGCCGGCCTCCGCGAGGTCGCCGGCTTCGGTGAGTTCCTCTCCCGCGAGGTTTTTCGTAATCGCGGCTATGGGATACACGCGCACCGGCCCGGCGAGGGCGGCCTTTTTCTTTATGTATTCGGTAACGACGGCATTGTCGTTCACCGGGTGAGTGTTCGCCATGCAGCATACCGACGTGAATCCGCCCTTTGCCGCCGCGGCTGTGCCGCTCGCTATGTCCTCTTTCTCCTCGTATCCCGGTTCTCTCAGGTGGCAGTGGATGTCGACCAGGCCGGGGGACACTATCATGTCCGTAGCGTCTATCGTCCTGAAGCCGTTTGCCGTCAGATTTTCGCCGATCCGCGATATCCTGCCGCCCTCTATCACCAGGTCGAGCCCCTTCATTCCGGCGGGAGTGACGACCACTCCGCCCTTTATGAGAAATTTGCCGCTCATCCTCAAAATCCTCCAGTCTCGGGCTTCTGCCGCGTCATCATGAAAAGCAGCGCCATGCGCACCGCCACGCCGTTCGTCACCTGTTCGTCGATTTTCGCGTCCGGCAGGTTCATCACGGCGGTGGATATTTCCACGCCCCTGTTCACGGGCCCCGGATGCATCACGAGGGCGTGAGGCTTTGCCAGGGCGGCGCGTTCCTCTGTGAGGCCGAAATATTTATGATACTCGCGCACCGTCGGAAAGAGCCCCTTTTTCTGACGTTCGAGCTGTATGCGGAGTCCCATCACGACATCGGCCCCTTTCACCGCCTCGTCCACCCTGTCGGTCAATTCGACGCCGAGCTTGTCCAATTCGGGAGGGAGCAATGTCGGAGGGCCGGCCAGAATCACAGACGCACCCATTTTGGTGAGGCCGTAGATGTTCGACCGCGCGACTCTGCTGTGGCGCACGTCCCCGACTATGGCCGCGCGAAGTCCCTTTATCGCGCCGAAACGCTCCTTCATCGTGTACATGTCGAGCAGCGCCTGCGTGGGGTGTTCGTTGATCCCGTCGCCCGCGTTTATGACGGCGGAGCGCACGTTTTTCGCCATCAGGTGAGGCGCACCCGTCATGGGGTGCCTCATTATCAGGACGTCCGTGCCCATCACGTCGAGCGTCCGTGCCGTGTCTATGAGCGTCTCGCCCTTCGACACGCTGGACGTCGACGCCGATACGCCCGAAGCCGTGCCGGACATGTATTTGCACGCGAGTTCGAACGACATTCTCGTGCGCGTGCTGTTTTCGTAGAAGAGGGTGATTATCGATTTTCCCTGGAGATGCGGAGTTTTTTTGTTGTTGGAGGTTATTACGACTTTCATCAGGTCTGCCGTGTTCAGTATCTCGTGTATCTCCTCCTGGGTGATATCTCTCAGCCCCAGCAGGTCTTTTGATTTCAGCATTTTTTATTCCTTGCCTCCGTCTGTCATATCGAGCACCAGCACGCAGTCCTCGGCTTCAAAGGGAGCTATATGCACGGCGATGAGTTCGCTTCTCGATGTCGGGACATTTTTGCCGACATAATCGCTCTTTATCGGAAGTTCCCTGTGTCCTCTGTCGATGAGAACCGCGAGCTGAATGGTGCGCGCCCTGCCCAATTCCATTATCGCTTCCATGGCCGCCCGTATGGTGCGCCCGGTGTACAGGACGT
>JAISYN010000131.1 GCA_031269915.1 Synergistaceae bacterium | reverse complement strand
TATAAAGCTCTGCCCTGCAAAAGCACTGAGACAGTACACCGTTTCGGGTATCGTTTTACCGCCAGTGTAAAAATCGTCGGCAATAATGTCCGCCAGCGCCGGGAAGCTCAGCGTTTTTGTAATCCGATTTTGCAAGGACGCCGATTCGTTCAGGCGTTTCTCGTATAGTGTGAATTCATCTGCGTCCCCGAAATAGTTGTTCAGTACCGGATAGATAGACCCGCAAGACACATAACGCAAGTAATCTTCGAGCAGAACGATCGAATCTTTTTGTCTGTTCATTGTCAATTTTTTGACCTAACTAAATTTAACTATGTCTAATAAAATCTATAGATATAGTTATTACAGTATATTAACTATCAATCCATGTCTAAATTTTTCTGACCAAATATATCCTCATCAACCTCTAAAGTGTATAATTTATGGTATAATACTCCTAGTAGCTCATTCTTTACACACTTATTGTACGCAAACCAATTTGTATAGCCTATACCTTTATTTATCTGCTTATAGACCTTTAGATAGGTTATACGGAAAATCAATTATACAAGGGGGAATTTTGAATGGCGTTGACGGAATTGACCATCAGAAACGCGAAACCTCGTGAGAAGCCCTACTCTCTTTCCGATGGTGATGGTCTTCTTCTCCTGGTCAAAGAAAGCGGCGCGAAAAGCTGGGTTCTGCGCTATTGGCTGAACGGCAAAGAAAAACGAACCGGCTTGGGGAAATATCCCGTTATCCGTCTGGTAGACGCGAGAGAGTTGAAAAATACCTTCAAGCGCGAACTTGCTCACGGCGGAAATCCACAGGAGCGAAAGAAAGCGGAACGGGAAGAGGCGATTAAAGCGGAAGCCGTCAGAACCGCGACTTTTGAAAAATTCGCGAACGAATGGTACAGCCAGCAAGAAGAGAGATGGTCTCTTTCCAGCCGCCGAGGTGCGCGGCGAATATTAGATCGTTATCTTTTACCCACGCTTGGGAAGCGCCCCATACGGGAAATCACCACTCAGGAGCTTTTGAGCCTGCTCCTGGATATAGAAAAGGAGACACCCGAAACCGCATACCATTCCAAAGGAGTTGCCGGCCAAATTTTTCAGGTCGCCGTAATGCGTGGCGACGCGGAATTCAATATCGCGTATAACCTCAGAGGAGCATTGAAACAGAAACCACCGCGCCACCTTGCGGCTCTTATCGCTCCGAAGGACGTAGCGGAACTCATGACACGTATCGAGGCGTACAAAGGAAGCGATGTCGTCCGGGCCGCATTATGGTTTTCGCTCTATACTTTCCAAAGGCCCGGAGAAATTCAGGGAGCTGCGTGGGAAGAGATGGACTTCGACGCGCAACTCTGGCGCATACCGGAACATCGTATGAAAAACAAGCGGCCTCATGTTGTTCCCCTGTCGCGTCAAGTGCTGGAGCTTCTTAAAAAAATCCGTTCAGAAACGGGCGCTTCTCCTTTTGTTTTTCCTTCGATGAGAACATCTAACGCGCCTATGTCCGAGGGGACAACACTGTTGGCGCTTAGGGCTATGGGTTACACGAAAGAGCAAATGTGCGCTCACGGATTTCGCGCGCTTGCTTCCACGAATTTGAACGAGCAGGGCTGGAACCGCGACGTTATCGAGCTGTCGCTGTCTCACGTGGAGAACAGTTCTGTCCGGGCCGCCTACAATCATGCCGATAGGCTGCCCGAACGCCGGGAAATGATGCAGGCATGGGCGGACTGGTTGAATGCGCTCCGCAAGAAAGTGTGAATTTCCAGTCACTTTTATTTTTGAGGAGAATCTAAAATGGCGTTGACAGAACTGGAAATCAAAAACGCGAAACCTCGCGAGAAGCAGTATTCTCTTTCCGACGGCGACGGGCTGCTTCTTCTGGTTAAAGAAAGCGGTGCGAAAAGCTGGGTTTTGCGTTATCGAATGGACGGAAAAGAAAAGCGGGCCGGATTGGGGAACTATCCAAAGGTCGGTTTGGCAAAAGCGCGGGAATTGAAAATGGACTTCAAGCGTGAACTTGCCCTTGGAGGAAACCCGCAGAAGAAAAAGAAAGAAGAACGGAAAGAGGCGGCCAGAATTGAGGCGCTCAAAGCCGCTACGTTCGCGAAAATAGCGAACGAATGGTACAAACAGCAAAAGAAGGCGTGGTCAAATTCTAACTGTGTGGGCGTGAGGCATATGCTGGACACGTATCTCCTGCCCCGAATCGGAGAGCGTCCTGTCCGGGAAATAACGACGAGGGAGCTTTTAAGCCTGCTCTTGGACATAGAAAAAAGCGTACTTCCAACCGCGCATCGGGTCAAAGGAGTGGCCGGTCAGATTTTTCAGTTTGCAGTGGCACGGGGTGAAGCCGATTTCAATATTGTATTGAATCTCAGAAGGGCGTTGAAGCCGAAACGCGAGCGCCATCGCGCGGCGCTTACCGCGCCTAAGGACATAGCGGACTTGGTGAGGCGTATTGAGGCATATCACGGAAGCGTTATTGTGCGGACAGCTCTATGTTTTTTACTCTATACCTTCCAGAGACCCGGCGAGGTTGGAGGTGCGGAGTGGGAAGAGATAGACTTCGACGCGAAACTTTGGCGTATCCCTGAACAGCGGATGAAAAACGGACGGCCGCATCTTGTTCCTCTGTCCCGTCAAGTGCTGGAGCTTCTTGAGTATCTCAAGCGATTTGCCGCGCGGACGGGATATTCCTCTTTCATTTTTCCGGCTAAGTCATCAAAAGCAGCCTCGATTCATGAGACTACGCTATGCAAAGCGCTCAGAAGCATGGGTTATACCAAAGACCAAATGTGCGCACATGGTTTCCGAGCGATTGCCTCGACGAATCTGAATGAGCAAAGCTGGAATCGCGATGTAATCGAACTCGCACTCGCCCATGTGGAGAAAAACAAGGTTCGGGCTGCCTACAACCACGCCGAGCATCTGGAAGAGCGCCGAAAGATGATGCAGGCATGGGCGGACTGGCTGGACGGGCTTCGGCAGAAAAATTCAGGCGCTGAGAGTATTTGATGAAACTATCAGATAGCCTCTCAATCTCAGGGTAAGTAATTCTCGGTATTTTCATCTAAAAAATACAATAAGAAATGTTTTAATAGTATTCGATTATTCGATATATCTTGTCTATATTTGTCTAAGGTTATCTATCCCTGCCCATATGGTTCGTTACAATCACTTGAAATATATGTTAAACGCTGCCTCAGATCCTCAGTCCAAGGCCTTGACAAACATCTATGTGCTGAAATAGACTCCTTCCAACATCGTTTGAGGGAGATGAGTATCAAAAGGCAGATGCAATTTTTGCGCGTGTAACCTGTATCGATTTTTACCATAATAGAGGAGGTGTACCGTTTTGAAATTGTCGAAGAAAATATTGAAGCTGTTGCGGGAAAAAGCGAAATGGAAAGCGCTCAACCCCAAGACCCGGAAATTGTGCTCACGCTTGTTTGTATGCTTTTTGTATTCTCTGGTTGTAATGCTGGGATGCGGAGTTGCGGTAAGTTGTGAAGTTCCGCATGTCGAAATATTCCGAGTGCTGGGACTTGCGGCTGTCATGGCATTCACGGCGTTGGGTTTCCTGGCGATGTCTGTTAACTTCGCGGGAACCGTTATTTCTTGTGCCGAACGTTACCGAAGGTCAAATCCGATACGGCAAAAGCAAATGAAAAGTTTTCTTTTTTCGCGCTCGATTCCTGTGCGAGCCGCGTCTTACCGCGCGGGGCGTGCGCGGAGCTCCCGCCGCGCGCGTTCGGCGTACACGCACACCTCTGGCGACGGCGACGGTTCCAACGACGGAGGTTCAGATTCTGGTGAAGGCGATCCGTCCAAACCTGTATATTTTCTCTGTCCTGTAACACTATCCCAAGCTCTTTATAGTAAATCGAATAGTTTCCCATCTCCGTGGCGCTTTTTACGCGGCCCCGGCTGTTGTCGTATGCGCTTCAGTCCCGCGCCTGCCGGAAGAGGGTGGGGAAAGTGAAGCAATACCTCACCGTAAAAGCTCTTACCGAAAAGCTCCACATCTGTCGTGCCTCGGTCTACAACTACCTCAAAACCATTCCAGATTTCCCGCAGCCGATGAAGGTTGGCCGCCTGACACGCTGGGACGCCGAAGAAATAGAGGCGTTCATGAGCCGTGCCCCGCGGGGCGTCTACGGGGAAGGCAGAGGATGGAGGGGTGCGGAATGACACGGCCCAGACTGAATGATACCGAGAAAAAGGCCGGGCGTCTGACCGTGCGCTTTCGTCTCGCTGAACTGAGTGTGCTTTCAGAGCAGGCGGATATGAGCGGTTTAAGCGCCTCTGAACTGGTTCGCCGAAGAGCGCTGAAAATTCGCGTCGTGCCTGTCACGGA
>JAISYN010000126.1 GCA_031269915.1 Synergistaceae bacterium | reverse complement strand
CCTCACGCTCAAGGGCAATGGCGACCTCACCTATGAGGGCGATTCCACGCCGGTCATAGGAAGCCTCGCCATCGACGGCGGCGCCCTGAACGACACCAATTTTCATCTCGCGAGCGACGCGAACATCACCGGCACTGACATCACTCTCACGAACAGCGCTACGGTGAACATCAGCGGGAGTGAAAGCATCGCCAGAAACCTCACCGGTTCAGGCGCTCTCACCAAGAGCGGCACAGGAACGCTTACCCTGTCCGGCGCGAACACCTATACCGGCGGCACTGTGGTGAACGCCGGAACGCTGGAGTTTGTGTCAGCGCCTCCCACCTCCGGCGCCATAACGGCGCAGCCGGGAGCCACCGTCAAGAACAGTACGGGCGCTAATATTACGGTAAACGGAGAGACGGTAGCACCCAGCGGCGGCGCAAATACTGGAGGCGGCGGTGGAAACGGCGGCGGTGGTGGCGGGTGCGACGCGGGTTTTGGCGCGGCGGGAATTATAGTTTTGCTGATGGGTATCCATGTAAGGACGAGGTACAAAAAGCGATAGTTTACAGATGCGTTGATCGGTCGCTGTGGGGACGAGGCTAGCCGCCCCATAGCGGCTTGATTGGCGTTGTTCAGGGTATAAGCGGAAAGCATTGTCACGGTTTAGAAAGACGTTGACGGGCGAGAACGCAGACGAGGCAGACACCATCTTGAAAAGGAATTTGAAGTGACGCCGGTCAGTTCAAAAACGAAAGAAACGCTTACAGCAGTCGCCGGTCTGGTGTTGACATCAGAGTTCGATGCCGCAGCCGGCATTATAGATGATCTGATATTGCGCTCTGAAACGGGTCATTCAGTAAAAACAAAAGCATGAGGCCATCTTGAAATCAACCGAAGGGGGGACTGAATGTGTATATTGACGAAAGGATTTATAAACTCATTGATGAATTACTGCGAAAAGGAATAACGCGCGGCATGGAGTTGTCGGACATACTTGAACGGGCTCACGGCATCGAAATCCCCTCCGCACTTCATCGCCGAGTATAACTATCGAAACGGCACAATCCGGAAATACGGGAAGATTTTTTCAATTTAGGGAAAGAAAAGCCGGAAGGAGCGAAAAATCTTTCATATTTGGCGCCGTGCGGGCAGGGCAAGCTGCGGAGCGTTCTGGTTGAGGCCGCGTGGAGACTGCTGAGCAATGACGTTTGAGCGCGTTAATCAGCGTTTTCCTAAATCAAATGAACCATAATTGAGGTTTGAGGTAAAATAACGCCGCCGGGAGAAATTGCGCGCGTCACGCCGGAAGCAGGCTGCTTAATTTGTCGCCGCCGCGCCGTGCTCGTATGCGCACCGCGTTTTCGAGGAGATTGATATTGTCGTCTTCGAGATATTTGAAATCCGTCCACAGATCGTTGTTGTTCTTCTTGCCGATACAAAAAACGCCGGGTTCGTCCATTATGACTATATCGTCCCAAACGCAGAAAACTTTTTTGCTGCCCGCGCTCTTGTGACGTTCGAGTTCTATCCCGAAATCGTTCGCCATGACGGACCCGAAACGATAGTTCCTTCCGTTTTTCAGCCATGCCAGAATCTTGTAAAACAAGTTCAGACCGACGGTTTTCCACAGGCTTCTCACAAACTCCTCGTAAGCCTGGCTGTTTATAAAATCAAGGAACGCGCAGCCCGTGTCGTCCCCCCAAAAAACGCGGTACGATGCCGTGCCGTGGACGTCCGCCATTTCCTCGGGTATTCTTCCCCACCTCAGACGGGTTATGGAGCGCATGGACCAGCGAACGCCGCGCCACTCGATCCATTCTGATGAAACGGATACCCTCTCCCGGGATATTATATCTACGTTCATGTCGAATACTATGTCTTCCGCGGAGAGTTCCGGCTGTGCATCTGCTGGCGGCGTCACGGAGGATTGTCTCTGTTCTGTCTGCGGCTCTGTCCGGACGGCATTGCCCTCGCGGTCCTTGCCCGCGGTTTCCTCCGTTTCCCAGCCTTCCGGCGCCGCTTTTAGCTTACAAGACAGCCGCTCTACGAAATCCTGCCTGTTGTAGCCATATAAATAGGAAGTCAGTTCCGATAGCATATTTTTCAGAGCATCGCGCGCGCTTTTCAAACCCCTGATTTTGGCGCATATATGCACGGGCCAGGCAATGTATTTCCACTCCACGAAATCTGCCGCCAATGCGTCGATGATGTTTATCGCGTCCGAATCGCCGTGATTTTGGGCGACTGAGTTGCGCAGTTGTGATATCAGCAGTTGAATCCGCCGCTCATATCCGGTTATAGCCGCCTTGGTCTCCACCTCGTACATGTCGACCATGTCGAAAATGACGGATGGGGCCTGCTGTTTGCCTCCATCTGTGGAATATTCGATCACGGCGGTTATCGTCTGAAGCCGTTTGAACGCCGCCATGCCGTTCAAGACCGACATGACGACGCTGCGGAGATATCGCCGTCTCTCGTTTATCTCCTCCCTGACCGCGGACATATTCGTGACTTCGGGAAATCCCGACACTATCCGATCTTCATTGATCATCATCATGAGAGTCTCGGGATCCGCGCTTTCGAACGCATAAGCCATTTCCAGTATCCACGAGGCGATGAAAGACATAGAGCAGCTCGCGCCATTCATTCTCAGCATTCCGGCGGCAAGCAGGTTCACGCGCGCCATGCCGTCCGGAGGAATGTTTTTAGACTCCAGCAGTGACTGCGGCGATGTTTTCAGCGTTTGCAGCAGAGAATCAGTCTGGGAGGCCGATACGCCTGGAAGCCACGCGACCTCGGCGGCCAGGCGTTTTCTGGGGTTTGTCAGATTCGCGAGTGCCAGAGAAGCGTCGTCGGTATCGCCGACGAGCCCCTGCATGTCGGCAAGTTCGATCAGTTTTCCGCGATTATGGTGAGCGCGGGCGTTGATTCTGCAGAAAGGGTTTTGAAAAAGATCCATCGCTCACCGGCGAAGACGCGCCACGTGGGTGGCCCTGTCAGCCTCTTATTATGTTCGTAATGTCGGACATATTTATGTCGGGCCCAACCCCTGGAATTAGCTTGAGCAGTTCCATCATAACCTCGCGCAGTTTCTCCGCGTTGTTTGAGGCTATCAGTTCTTTCCCCTGAAGGGCGAGTTCGTCGAAACGCCGCCTGTTTATGAATATCTGAGGAATTGCTGTCCAGCGTTTGAACAATTCTACAATGTACCAGTCCTGCCGCCATTGAATACCGAAGCTCATGCTTTCGAGCTTGCTGAAGTAAAATTCGAAATCGGCGTCGTCTCTGTCGATCGAACGCCGCGCGGTCGCCGCCAGATTATCGAAATCGGCCGCCTCGGATGCCGTTGCATATTCGCGCAGGTCTTTTTCAAAAACGGAAACGGCTTTGTCCAGATCGAGCCCGCGTATCTCCCTGAGATGTTCCTCCCTCACCTGAGAGAGGAGCTGTTTTGCCGCACGGATATCCTCGTCCGCCGCCTGTATGCGTTCGACGTCGGTTTCATCAGCGTCGAGCGCAACGGCAGCCTCTACCTTATTCCGGGCGGCCGGCAGCCTCGGATCATCTATTACCATCTTTATCTCGTGCAGGCGCGATAGTGTTTTTCTTCCGTTAGAGACGACATTCGAGGCCGCGGAAGCGTAATCCACCTGCCCCTCCTGCCGGGAATAGAAATTCTTGTCCGAGCGGAATGTGCCTTCTATACTGGGAACGGAGAAACGAACGTCGATATGGCCGGAGTCGAGTATCTCGTATTCACATTCGAGGTTCGCGCCAGCCGGGATCATCCCTTCCTCGAAGTCGGTCCCGGATATCTTGAAAACTCCTATAGGGCGATTGTCCGTGATGGGATCTTTTATCTCTCCCTCCCACAATTTGAAATTCAGCGAGTCGGCGCTGCCGGATTTCAAAGATTCCGCGGCCTTGAAGGTTTTTTTCCCCTTCCTGGGAAGAGCGTCGCCTTTTCGTATCATGTATTCCAACGTCGGCTTCCCGCCGAGTTTTTCCAGGACCTCGACGCCGACGGAGTGTGACGCTGGTATGGCTCCGATTGTGGCGGTGGTTCTTGTTATCACGGCGGTATTCGCGTCGAGATTTACGTTGAGGCCGTTGGGGTCGAAGACGGACATTTTGAACGTGTTTTCGCCTTCGCGGGGCAGATGTACCTCTATTGCCGCGCCGTCGGCAAGCTTGACGCGGCCCGAAGTCCATCCCGTGTCCAGGTTGTCCGCCTGAAATTCGCATCCGCATGGAACCTCGCCGGTCAGTTTGGCCACTACCTTCGCCCTGGAAGCGGAAGTTCTGGCGTTGTAATTGAACGCCACGTCGAATTTCCCGCCGGACGCTATACTTCCTCTGCCGCTCTTCCTAGGACGAGTGCGCGTCCCCCAGTCGATGGATTCGGCGAAAAGGCTCGCCCCTTCTGCGACGGCGGTCATGGAGTTCACGTCGATGTTGCCGTGAATACCGAGTTCGGAAGCCACCATGTCACGCAGAGGGGGGTAATTGGAGGGGCCTCCGATGAAGACGATGCTTTCTATATCGCGCGGCGTGAGGCCAGCCCCCTTCAACGTTTCCCTGGCCGCGTCGATGGAGTCGGAAATGCGGGGCCTTATCAGCGCGTCATAATCCCCGCGCTTCAGCGGAATTTCAAAATAAATTTCATTTTTGTCCATATCCAGCACGGGGTCGGGAATATCAGCCTCTGATATGCTTATAGACGTTTCGTTCACTGAGGAAAGGGCTATTTTGGCGTTTTCGGAAGCCGCTATCGCCCAGCGCGTCAGGGTTTTGTACGCCGGTTCGGTCTGAAATTCGCTGGGCAGCGAGAAGTGTGAACAGAGCCAGGGGCGCACTATATTATCGAATACGGCCCTGTCGAAATCACGGCCGCCGCACATCGCTATGCCTCCGTGGGCCAGGAGGTTGACATTGCCGCCGATGCTCTCGGCTACCGCAATGTCGAGAGTGCCGCCGCCGAGGTCGTAGATGAGGAACATGCCGTCGCACTTGCGAACGCGCATCACGCTCATAACCGCCGCGACCGGTTCCTGCATCAGCGCTACCTTCCCGATTCCGGCCATGTTCGCGGCCTCCATAGTCGCGGTCTTCTGCATCTGATTGAACGCCGCCGGCACGGTTATGACAGCGCCGGTATCGTCATCGTTCCGCAGTGTCTCAGGCAGATACCCGAAAAGGGTTTTCAATATCTCCGCGGAGCATTCCTCCGGTGTTTTCGTGACGTCGGCCGCCGCGAAACGAATCCGGGTATTCGTTCCCATCAGCCTCTTAAAAAGTACGGCGGAGTTCTCCGGTTCCCTCAACGACATAACGTACGCGCGCAATCCCACGTATTTGCCTCCGCGTTTGTCGATATATATGGCCGAAGGGGTTATGTCGTTCAACTCCGGGTTTTTCCACGTACGGGTGACAAGACCGTCAAACGAGGTTATCACGCTGTTAGTGGTCCCTAGGTCTATACCTATGTAGTTTTTCATCTCTCCATCTTTCGCAAAGTCACTCTGCCGACTCTGATCAGGCCGTCTTTCCCCATTATTATCGGTTCGATCATCCGGTCTACCACCAATTCATCATCAGCTTTAAAATCCGCTATGTTTAACGGGGTCGCCGCTATTCCGGGATCGAACGGAGTCCCTTCTATGTTGACCATCCTGAGCCCCAGCGCCTCAAGCGAGTTTTCTATTTTTTTATTGAAAGACAAAAGCTGATTCATGCATCGCTCGTGTTCGGCTCCTTTGAGTTTTACCGCGGTTTTCTCGAAGATTCGGCCAAAACGCCACGATTCTATAGCGATCTTGATAACAGCGTCCGTCGCGGCGTCCAAATGTCCCAAAACGGATCGGATGTCTTCGCCGCTTAATTTCTCCGCGTCTTGGCGTCCGAAAAGTCCGCGCCAATTGAACAAAGCACGCATGAGGGCTCCCATGCTATTTGCCGCTTCCCTGAGAGATGTTTTTTCAGCTCGGGTTTCCCTCATCTCTTTTTCGCGGTGCTCATCGCGGAATGACTTATCGACATCAGATATTGCAACCTCCGATCACATCGCAATCGATCCCGAAACGACGTTTCTATGCCGCGCTTTCCGATTATAACAGCTATCGCCGCTTCATGCTATGTTATGCTGAAATGGACGAAACCTCCGCCGTAACTGGTGGTGCCGAGCCATAGCGCCAGGTCTATTTTCACTATGCGCCCCCTGTCCAATATGCACAATGGGACACGTCCCTCGGGGTCGCCTGTTTCTATTGCGGCAACAGTGACCCAATGCCATTCGTCGAGGTTTTTCTCCTGACCGTTGCACAGATTGAGGAATGCGACCGGAATGTCCCGGGAGAGCGCATCCTCTAAAAAGAGCGTCACTTCCTCCGATGAGGGGCGAAGCGATCTTTTTTCCGGCACGTCGCACCGGACGCTTGATACGATCATTCCTTTCGAGGCTCCGTAGGCAGTCACCCGTTCACACAGCATCTCGGTGGTATGTATTCCTCTTCTTGTGGGTGTGACGAATTTCCACACTTCCTCCATCATGGCAGCGCATGAGCTTTTGTTTCGAGCATTATCACAGGCGGAGTTTCCGCGGTTGTGATACATAAATATATTACACGCTACGGACGGCCCGCAGCCGGATAATCTCTGCCATCCTGTGCCGAACCAGTCCTGACAGCAACCGTAGAACACATCGTTTGTGTCGTTGTCCGATATTTTTAACGCGTCGATATTTGATAACGAGATTTTTTTCATTTCTCCCCTCCATTTTCGATCCAATCTGTGATATGGCATATTAGAATATTTTAGCTTTTTATTGGCGCATGTCAAAAATAAGGAGAAGGGTCTGATGAAAAAGAGACTGCAACCATAGGAAATAGTGCGGTGCGAGCTGACGCCGGAACATATCAGCGCTCATTTTTATGTTTCATCGCACTTACAATGATTCGAGTCATCCAATACAAGGTTTTGAGGCGTCAGGGAAAAGAGTCTTTGAATATTGACGGTTGGGAGTCCGGCGTCATCGCCGATGAGGAATTTGCGGTTTCCCAGAACGCGGCGGCTTTTAAAGCGATAAATCAGCCTCCGCCAAGAGGCTGATTTATCGCTTCGCTCCGGCATAGGTTGAGATTAAATCGTCGTTTCCGCGATTTAATCAATCATCGTTCTCTCGGTTTTTCCTGCCCTTTCCGGTGAATTTCGTCAGATAGAGCGCCGCCGCGAGGATAGCGCCCATAGCTCCGAAACCGCCGTCGCATCCGCCGCCGCCGCCGCCAATGTCCGAGGCGTCCTCCGGCGCTTGAAGCTCATAAGCGCCTATATCGGCGAGTGTGTTGTATCTGTCCAAACCCCGCTGATCTTGAAGAGGCGTTTGAGTATAAGTCGCTGTGTCAATCTTATCGATCGCCGGCGGTGTTCCCCGCGACGATGCTGTTATAAATCTTGATATTCGCATTTCCGGCAAAACCGATACCCCCTCCCCCCCCCCGCGCTGTTGCCAACCACAGTACAGTTCGTTATGACGCATGAGAAATCTCATCTTGTAACTCCACATTCCATGTAGCTTTATAGATTTCCAACATAAATATTGCGGCTGATAAAGCGCCTTTCAAGGCCGTCAAGAATTTTATCCGTCAAATAAACAGCGGCGGGGTTTCATCGCCCCGCCGTTTTCTATAACCGCAGCCAAGCCGGCCGATTCGCACGGCTCCCCCGGAATTGGCGGCCCGGTTGACTTATATTAGCCTTCAAAGGCTTGTTGTTCGTTTCATTCAAGCGTTTAGTCGGATACCCCCTGAAGCACCGTCATTGCCATAGCGGAGCGGGATATACCCCTTTGCGGTGCAGATCATCCACGGCTTTCATCACATTCGGCCTGTCATCCCGGTAAGTTATTCCATACCAGGTATCGAGGCTTTCGAGCACTTCAACGTCGCAGACGCCGCCGCGCAATTGGGCGCCTATTTCACTCGGGAGCAGGTATTCGCATTTCAATGGGTCGGCCGGCAGATTTTTATCCAGGAAGATGGGAAAATCTCGTTCTGCCGCTTCAAAAAAACCGTCGCGCAATCCCCAGAAGTTCATCGACACCAGGGTTCCGCCGGGGATATCGTTCCACGTATCTCCTTTATCCTCCGAAAACCTCGCGCCGGCGCCGAATTTTTCGACAAGCGTGCGCTCGACGATACTCGAAAGATACCCGTTAGCGTCCGCTTCGCAAATACCCCGGGCCACGCTGCCGTTTTCCGAAACGGTGTTCTCGATCCTGTAGCCGACCATGGCGAAATGCATTTTGCCGTTCGCGGCTCTTGGCGTCGACAACCACTCGTAAATGGTTTTATAAGCGTCCGCGCCGTAGAAATCGTCAGCGTTTATCACCGCGAACGGGCCGTTCACCACGGGCCTGGCACAGAGCAGCGCCTGAGCCGTTCCCCACGGCTTCGTTCTCCCTTCCGGAAGCGAATAGCCGGACGGCAAGCGGTTGATATCCTGATACGCGTATTCTGTTTTCACATATCTCGCTATCCTGTCTCCTATCACATCCATGAAGTCGTCTTCGATCGCCCGGGTGATTATGAACACCACTTTTTCAAAACCGGCCTTTACCGCGTCGTAAATGGAATAGTCGATGATGAGTTCCCCGTTCCTGCCTACCGGGTCTATCTGTTTGAGCCCGCCGTATCTGCTTCCGATTCCGGCGGCCAAAATGACGAGCGCTGGTTTTTTCACGATGCGCACTCTCCCCTCAATATTATTCAAATTATCTTCCGTAACCGTTCGGATTGGCGCTCTGCCAGCGCCAGGCATCGGCGCACATGTCGTCGATGCCGTATTCCGCCTTCCATCCAAGTTCACGGAACGCCTTCGACGGATCGGCGTATACGGCGGCGATGTCGCCCGGGCGGCGCAGGGTGAATTCGTGATCTATCTTTTTGCCGCAGGCGCGCTCGAAAGCCGCGATTACTTCCATCACGCTGTAGCCTCTGCCGGCGCCGAGGTTGCATATAAATTCGCCGCAGTTTCCCTTCAGTTTTTTGAGAGCGGCGACATGTCCTCTCGCAAGATCAACGACGTGAATATAATCTCTGACCCCAGTTCCGTCGGGCGTCGGATAGTCGTTTCCAAATATCCTGACCCGCTCGAGGTTGCCGACTGCCACCTGAGAGATATACGGAACCAGGTTGTTAGGTATGCCGTTGGGGTCCTCGCCTATCAGGCCAGATTTGTGCGCGCCGGCCGGATTGAAGTAGCGAAGCGCCGCGACGTTCCATGACGGATCCGCAATACAGACGTCATGCAGTATGCGCTCGATGAACAGCTTCGTCGCGCCGTAGGGGTTCGTGGCGGACGTCGGAAAATCCTCGGTCACGGGAATGCTCGCCGGATCGCCGTAAACCGTCGCGGACGACGAAAAGACGAAGTCCTTCACGCCGTATTTCCTCATCACTTTCAGAAGCGCAAGCGTGCAGACGAGATTGTTGGAGTAATATTCCAGGGGCTTCGCCGCGCTCTCTCCTACCGCTTTTAATCCGGCGAAGTGAATCACCGACTCTATATCGTCGTTTTCGGCGAACAGATCGTCGACGCCTTCCTCACACGTCACGTCCAGTTTATAAAATTTCACTTTGGAACTCGTGATACGCTCGACCCGTTTGAGCGCTTCCTCGCTGGAGTTAATCAGATTGTCAGCGACGATTACGCTATATCCTGCGTCAATCAGTTCCACACACGAGTGGCTCCCTATAAATCCGGCTCCTCCGGTCACAAGTACAGACATTTTCACACATCCCCACTCAAATAAAATTTTATCTGTCAGTCCAATCGCAGCTTGACGCAGCCCTCCCGCCTGATATTAAGGACGTGGCAGGCGTCGCCGCCGAACAGTCCGCGCATGGCCCGGCAATATTCATCCAGAAGGGAATCGGGAACGAATGCCTGAATAGCGCCCGCGAATCCGCCTCCTTGGAGACGCCACGCTCCATGCCCCTTCAATATTCCCTGGGAAACCGCCAGACCCAGAGGCACTCCCTGTATGTCTGGAGTCTTTATCGAGTACGCGTTCTGGTTGAACTCGAACGACGAATGGCCGCATTCTATTATCAGATCCAGGAAACGCGCGATATCGTCTCTTTCCACAATGTCCGCCGCGCGGCGTACCCGCTCGCACTCCTCGAAGAAGTGTATAGCGCGGACTATGGCGCGATCGCCCGTCTTGCGCCTCACATCCGCGGCGCGGGCCTTGAAATCCCCGTAGTCCACCTCGCTCAGACAGCGTTTGCCGAAAAAATCCGCTACGCTTTCCATCTCGGAGCGTATAGCCGAGTATTCATCCGTCAGGTCCGAGTGATCTCCCTTCGTGTCGGAGACTACGAGGCGTATCCCATGACGCGGGAGATCGAGCGGTATTTTGCGGACTACGGGCGCCGAGGGATCGCCGAAATCAATGGATATGGCGCCGCCGATTGCACATGTGATTTGATCCATTAGACCCGACGGTTTGCCGAAAAATTTATTCTCCGAATATTGTCCCATCATGCCGAGCGTCACCGCGTCAAAACGGCCCCCGTTGTATTCGCCGTTCAATATCGAGCCGACGCAGACCTCGAACGCGGCGGAACTTGACAATCCGCTTCCTTTGAGGATGTCGGAAATAGTATAAGCGTCGAACGCCCCGCACTGTCCCCCTCGTTCGCGGAAAGCGGAGGACATTCCCCTGATGATGGCGGACGATTTTCCGAATTCTCTTGAATCGGGTTCGAGACAGGATAAATCAACCGCGTCCTCGTACTGAAACCCTCGGGAACGGAGCCGGATAACTCTTCCGGGGGATTTCGACGCCACTGCTATGATGTCGAGGTTCACGGCGGCCGCCATTACCACGCCGTTGTTGTGATCCGTGTGATTTCCGCACAACTCGACCCGCCCCGGCACGGAATATATCGATATGTCCCTCCCGGTTCCGTAATGACGCTCGAAGTTTTCTATCGCTTCGGCGTATCTCTCGCGCTGTTTCAATATCGTTCCACGGTCCGGCTGGTAGAGAGTCGAAAAAATTTTATCGTACTCCCCCTGCCGTATCTTTTCGGCCGCGCACGCCGCGTTTGTCATGAAATTACCCCCCCGCGTCCAAACATCCGGATGATTTCAACGATTTTTTTCAGGTTTACCGCAATATTTTACAATATCGTAAATTAAACAACCGCAAAGGGAGACTGTCAATGAGCGGCAAAGATTTCGAAACGGCCGGCGGAGGCGGTGAAGTTATCTTCAGGAATTCCGTCTCAGGCAGAAAAAAAGATGCGCCGCGGCGACCGCGTTCAACGCCGTGATGACTAACATGCTCGTCCGATACCCCCCGGGCGAAAACACTCCGTCCGCCGTCGGATACAGTTCGAGAACCGCCCCGACGAACCACTGCATCGCAAATGAAACCGCGAAGATTGAGAAGTTCAATAAAGACAGTACCCGTCCCACTTCGTCGTCGGAGAACTCAAGGCGCATGAGGGGAAACGCGATCATCGTCATCGTCGACATGAACATCACCAGAGACCAGAGCAGGGGGACGCTGCGGTCGTTGAAAAACGCTATAACTCCCAGCGATACGGTTAAAATCAGCCCTGAACAAAGATAGAGCCCACTCCAGGACAGTATCTCCCGCTTTTTCAGCCAGTCCGCCAACATACCGTTCAGAAAATATCCCGCGGCAGACCCCACGGACGCCGTCATCATATAAAACTCTACGGAGTTCTCCGGGAACTTTGCGACGTCCCTCATCCACGGGCCAAGCCAAAGATACAGGTATGTGAACAGCACGCCCTGCGTCGTTATCAACACGGGAGCGATTCTCCAAAATCTCGCGTCACCCAGAAAACCCGCCATAGCGCAGAACTGACGCGCCAGCGAAACCGCTTCTTCCGTCTTGCGCGGTTTTTTCGGAGGGGCCGCGGCGCGTATCACCACTGCCATGGCGGCTATAGCTATGGAGAATATGACGAAAATGTCCCGCCACGCGACTGCCTCGAAAGCCAGCGCCAACGGCTTGGTTGCGGCAATGCCGCCTATTCCCCCGACAAGGGCCTGGAGGCTGTACGCCACCGGCAGTTTGCCGGCGTCGATCCAGTCGGCAAACGCCTTGTAAGGGCCCATAAGGCAGCCGCAGAAGCCGATTCCCATCAGGGCTCGGGACAGGGTGAGACTGAAAAACCCGCCGGCGCGCGAGAAGAGCAGACAACCCGCCGAAGCGATCATCAGCAGCGGAAAGAGGGATTTTCTTGGCCCCAACCTGTCGAGCATTATCCCCAGCGGAATTTGAGCCGCGCCAAACGAGAGCAGGTATGCGGAAGACATCGCCCCCAGATCGTATGAGGAAAGATGAAATTCCTCCACCAGAATCCGTGACATGATGGCGTTAGCGCTGCCCAGCATTATCGACATGAAATAAGCGAGCCCGAACGGGATAAAAATTCTGAAAAAAGGGGGCGCAAAGACGGATTGCCCGTTCCCGCCGCGATCGACACGCGAAATCATGAGGCGGTCATACCCCGCGCGCGGAATCTTTTCGAAATTGTTTTATCATTCCGGCGCTTCCCCGAATCTCTCCATTCGAATGATCGCTTATCTTTATTCAAAAACACGCTTCGCACGCCGGCGGCTTAACCGATCATTACCTCGGACAGACTCCTCAGGAATGAACCTGCCGGGAAAAGAGCTATCTTAGCCGCCGTCAGAAACACGCCGTCCATGTAAATATCGCTTGTGTAATCTTCGATGGTTATACGAATCAACTCATCCTGCCGCGCGAGCGTTATCTCGTGCGCCGAGTACGGACCCGGCCACGGGAGGCGCTGCGAGAAAACCTGGACGCCGCGTATTTTTCCGCCGAGAACCCCGGGATAAACCTCACGGCTCGCAACTTCGCCAAACGCGCCCTCGGATGCGTCCTCGGCCAGAGCGCACGCGGTGCCGCTGGGAGCGTTCGCCATTTCATTCGTGTGCCTGTCGGTGATCGTCACATAGGGATAAAACCCGCGAGCTTTTTTGATGAAATCGGAGATCAGACAGGTTCCCAAACTGTAATTTGGGATGACCGCCCAGCGAAGTCCCTTGGACTTGACCTCTTCAATGGAGGGTCTCAACTGTTCGTCGGTCAGTCCGGTCGTGCCGACAACCGCGTTTATGCCGGCATCGAGGTATACTTTCAGACTGCTCTCCAGAATCGGCGCGGCGGAGAAGTCGACGACGACATCAGGACGCGACGCGGCAAGCCCTTCGCCAAGCGATGCGGCGGCGGCGATCCCCAGCGGCTTTATGCCCGCGAGTAAACCCAAATCCTCACCGGCCTCCCTGCACCAGCCGCCGGCAAGCTCGAACCCTTCCCGTGCCTGGATGGTTCTGACAATGGCGCTCCCCACATTTCCCGACGCTCCCGTGACGAATACTCTGATCATTATTCCGCCTCCTTGATGTTTGATATTTACCCCCGCTTCGATTTTATGGAACGATCGCGGCAAAAAACATCCGCCGGAACGCTATTTCGCCTTATATTCGCGGAGGCCATGCCTCAAATATTATACAAAATCCGAAGCGGATTTAATCACTTCTTTCGCAGTTTCCCCGACGGAGCGTCTGACAGCACGCCGTCTTCGAGCGCTGCGCGGCCTCTGGTGATCACCATCCTCATCCCGTCCGGAGGAAGAAAGGGATCTTCATATGTGGCCCTGTCGGTGAATTTTTCAGGATCGAACACGGCTATATCGGCGATTGCGCCGGCGTCGAGCCTTCCGGCGTCGATTCGCAAAATATCGGCCGGCATGGAGGTGAGTTTTTTAATCGCGCCGTTCCATCCGTAGCCGCGTTTCCTCAGTACCTTGAGCGCTCTGGGGAAAGTGCCGGACAATCTGGGATGCGCTCCTCCGTCTCCCTGGTAATACGAGTCCGACCCTATCACGCAATCGGGATGAGCCACGCATCGCTCGACTTCCTCCTGATCCATTATATATGCGATCACCGTACCGTCGGGTTCCTCCCTCCGCATCTCGGTAAACGTCTTCCAGTTCAGCCGTTTGCCGGCGAAGCGGCCGGAGACGGCCTCAAGATATTCCGGCCCTTTCCCCCGCCACCTTTCGGCAAATCCGTCGTCGAAAACCGCCGAACCGATGTTGGTGCAGAACGCGTCGTACGGATAACAGTCGAACGATACGGGCAACCCTTCGCTTTTGGCGGAGTCTATCGCATCCGCGCATTCGTCCGTATGAGACATCGTCATACTGCCGAGGTGCGATATCTCGACCCTGACGCCGCAATCGCGTGAAAGCGCGATCACTTCACGGACGGCGTCGACGCACCTGTAGTCGTCAAAGCGCGTATGCACAGACACCAATCCGTCGAATTTCGCGACGATACGCGCCAGATCGCATATCTCGCCGAACGACGCGCCCGGCTCGTACTCCAGACCCAAAGAGAGGCCCATCGCGCCGAGCCTCATGGATTCGCCCAGCAGATCGCACATCACACGCCTCTGCTCGCCGGAGCAGGGAGAGTACCTGTCGTTCTGGGACGCCGCGCGCCTCAGCACACGATTGCCGACCAGATAATAGAGGTTTATCCACGGGTTAGCGTGCGCCGCCTCCGATTCCGGAAACAGCGGCCCGCTGCCGCAGTTCCCCGCAAGCGCTGTTGTAACGCCCTGCCGCAGCAATGCCTGTTCGACAATATCTCCGTCCCCGAATTCGTCGTGAGCGTGAATGTCAATAAACCCGGGGGTCACGTACATTCCTCTCACATCGTAAACCGCCGTTTCCGAAGAACGGTTCGAATCCCAGACGGACTCCGTTCCGGGAATTATCCCGCGCACCCTCCCGTCAGCTATCGTCACAGTCGCGAAAAACGGTTCCTCCCCGTCTCTCATCGTAAATACAAGGCCTCCGGCAAGCACGAGATCATAATGCTCCGACATATACAAAACCTCCATATCCTTTAATCCTTTATATATAACGCATGTCATGAAAACACAAAACAAAGTGAATAATAACACTTTTTTTATGCAACAGTTGAATAAATTTTTATTTTAGGATAGAATTTTTCCGATGTTATACAAAAATAACGATAGGGGGCCTTCTTATGGTTGTCAAGATTTTTCCGAGATCATTTCGCGTTTGCGCGGTCATTCCGGCAGTTCTGGCGGCGCTTATCTTTGCGTTCGCGATCGCCCCGGCTTCGGCCGCGGAATTGGTGATAGCGACGCCGGACGAGATACAGGGCACCGACGTGCAGCAGGTCACTTGGGATCACGTCGTGCATCAGCTCCTGTTCGAGCCGCTGTTCCACCTCGCGCCCGACCTCAAGTCCTTCGCGCCCGGAACGGCGTCGGTGTGGAAGATGAGCGGGGACAACCGCGAGATCAGGTTCACCGTGCCGCAGGGAAGGAAATTTTCCAGCGGAGCGCCGCTGACCGCAGAAGCCGTCAAGGCTTCGTTCGATCGGTATCTCAAGATAAGCCCTTACGCTGACGATTACGCGTCGCTCGATAGCGTCAGCGTGGAGGGGGACGATATAATATTTTCATTCAAATCCTCTCCGGCTCCGGCTATGCTCAGCCTCAGCTCAGTCTACGGAGGCGCGGTGGACGCGAAGGACGCCGAATCAAAGGGGCAGGAAAACGCTAAAAGCGACATAGAGAGCTACGGCCCGATGAAGGTCGGCGAGTGGGTTCAGGGTTCGCATATCCGTCTCGTCCCTAACGAAGATTACCTCACTTACAACACGCTGGTTCAAAACAAGGGGCCGGTCAAAATCGACGCCATCACCGTCCGTTTCGTCCCCGATAACTTCACTAGGACGCAGGAACTCCAGGCGGGCGACGTCGACATGATATACAACGTCCCGGGCGAGCGGGTTGAAGCGCTGAAAAAAGACCCGAACATCGAACTGTCCAGCTTTCTTCAGAGCGGATGTTCGCTGCTCAATCTCAATCCTGAATCCCCCGGGCTGTCGGATATCGCGGTGAGACGCGCCATAACGCGCGCGATAAACAGGACGGAATTGGTGGCCGCTCTCTCCGGGGCGGCGGAAGAGCGTTACGGGCTCATCTCTCCAGCCATGATAGGCTTCAGCCGCGAATATGAGGACGAAGCGGCCAGGCTGTTTTCGTTCGACGCGAACGAGGCCGCGAGACTGCTAGACGAAGCCGGCTACAAACCGGGAACGGACGGGGTAAGGGAAAAGGACGGGACCAGGCTCGACTTCACCTTTATGGTGGCTTTCGACATTCCCTCCGCCAAGAAGATGGCTCCGGTCATACAGGCGCAACTGAAAAAAATAGGCGTAAACGCGAATATCCGCGAATTCGAGAGACAGTATGTGAATCAGGCGTGCAGGGACAAGAAATACGATATAGCGACGCGCAGCTACGTCTGGGGAGACGCCGACATGCTGACGTACCTTTTCCACACCGAATCGGAATATTACAGCTATCCTGATATAGACGCCCTCATTGAAGCGGGGCGCGAGAGCCCCGACCCCCAGGAGCGCGCGAAAGCCTACGCCGCGGCCGAAAGAGCCATCATGGGAAAAGCCATAGCGGTCCCGCTGGTATCGGATATCGACTACACGGCTTACAGGAAGTCAGTCAAAGGTCTGATCCTCACTCCTTTGAAGATGATATTCGTGAATGATATATCGAAGGAATAGCGACAAAAATAAGGAGGAACCCGCCATGTCTGGTTTCATCATAGGGAAATCAATTCAAAGGATATTTTTAGTTCTGTCTCTGTTCACTGTCATGTCTGCGGCCGCGCCGGCCTCCGCCATGGAGATAGTTCTGGCGACAGCGGAGGAGATGCAGGGAGTGGACGTCCAGCAGATAAACTGGGAGTACCTGCCGCATGAACTCATCTACGAGCCGCTCTTCCATCTCGATCCCGCGACTAACGCGTTCGTTCCCGCCGCGGCGTCCGCGTGGAAGCTCACCGACAAAAACGAGCTGGTTTTCACGGTGCCCCGGGACGGCAGAAAATTTTCAAACGGCGCCCCGTTCACTCCCGAAGCGGTCAAGGCATCGTTCGAGAGATTCATCAGGATCAGCCCCTACACCGATGACATGGCCGCGGTGGAATCGATCAGGGTGGAGGGGGACGACGTGATATTCGCCTGCAATTCGTCTCCGGTCCCGGCTATGGTGAACATATCCACCGGCTACGGCGGCATAGTGGATGTCAAAGAGGCCGAGGAAAAGGGCGACGAAGCGGTGAAAAGCGGCATAGCCACATACGGCCCGTTCAAGGTGGACGAATGGGTTCAGGGTTCGCATCTCAGAATAGTACCTAACGAAAACTACAAGACATTCAATCCTCTGGTCAGCAACAAAGGGCCGGTCGATATCGACGCGGTGACCGTCCGTTTCATCCCGGACAGTTTCACACGCATCCAGGAGCTGCAAGCCGGCGACGTCGATGTAATATACAATGTGCCGAGCGAACGTATCGACGCCCTCAAAAAAGACCCGAACATAGAACTCTACTCCAAATCGCAGCAGGGGGCCGATATACTTTACATCCAACCGGAGGCCAAGGGGCTGACGGACATCAGGGTGAGGCTCGCCGTACTTCGCGCGATCGACCGCAGGGAACTCATAGCGGCCCTCTCCGGGATGGCCGAGGAGCGCTACGGGATTTTAGCCCCGGTGATGATAGGTTTCAGCAGGGAATTCGAGGAAGAGGCCGCGAAAAACTATTCGTACGACCCCGAGGAAGCGGCGAGGCTCCTGGACGAGGCTGGTTACAGGATCGGAACGGACGGCATCCGCACTAAGGACGGCGAAAAGCTCGACTTTGAGTTTCTCGTCCCCTTCGACGTGCCCACTTTGAAGAAAATCGCGCCGGTCATCCAGTCGCAACTGAAAAAGGCCGGCATAAACCTCAACATCCGCGAATTCGAGGACCAGTATGTCAAACAGACGGCCCGCGACAGGAAAAACCAGATATCAATGCGCCATTATTCATGGCCCGACGGAGACATGCTCACATGGCTCGCCCACACCGACTCCGGGTATTTCAACTACCCTGAAATAGACAAACTCATTGAGGCGGGGCGCGAGAGCGCCGATCCGGAAGTCAGGGCGGATGTCTATGCCGTGGCCGAGAGGGCCATCATGGAAAAGGGCATAATCGTACCGCTCGTCTCAAATATCGACTACAGCGCTTATAGAAAAGAACTTAAAGGCGTCGTCTTCACCCCGCTGTTCATTTTTTTGAACGACGCGAAGAGGGACTGAGTGCCGCCCGCGGATTTCATGAAATCGATCCAGGGACGCGCCGACGGCCTCATCGCTGAATATGTCGGCGCGTCCGCGCCCGGAGCTTCTCTGCTGATGACCCGCGACGGTTTCGTATACGAGCGCGCCTACGGATACCGGGACGCGGAAAATATGATTCCGGCCGACGCGAATACGAAATATATGGCGGCGTCGATAACGAAGCAGTTCACCGCCGCGGCTGTAGTGAAACTCGCCGCGCGCGGCGTCCTCTCTCTGGACGACGCTCTGTCGGCGTACTTCCCGGAACTTCCCGGATGGAAGGGGTCCGTTTCCATTCGCAGCCTGCTGAACCACAGTTCAGGAATACCGGACTATTTCGACGCGAATTTTCTCGAAAAATACGCGGCAGGAGACGTCCAGGACGGCGATTCGGCCGCGATGTCCGTCATTTCCTCATATCGGGAGCTGAAATTCGCGCCCGGAACCGAACATATGTACAGTAATTCGGGCTATGTGCTTCTGGGGGAAATAGTCGAAAAAGTATCGGGACGTCCGTTTCACGATTTCGCGAGAGACGAGCTGTTGATTCCGGCCGGCATGAAGGATTCGGTCTTCCTGTGTTCGGGGAAACGCCCGGAGGGTTCCGCCAAAGGATACTCCGCGAAACCGGATAAACGCGGATTCGCCGAGGTACCGTTCAACAGGGCGCTGGCGGGCTGGGCCGACGGAAACCTCTGCGCCACGGCGCGCGATCTTTGCAGATGGCACGAGGCTCTTTCGGCGTCGAGCGTCCTCTCAGAGTACGAACAGGAGCGGATGTGTTCTCCGCTGGTGCTGCCAGACGGCGCGAAAACCGGCGCGGGCTTCGGCCTTTTCATAGGGGAACGCCGAGGCTTGCGGGAAATCTGGCACACAGGAAGCGTACCCGGCTATGCCTCGCGATTTTCGAGGTTTCCGAGCCTGCCGGACGGAGGCTCCGCGGCGGTGATTCTGCTCTGCAACGCCGACATTTCGTGCCTGGACGGTCTCGGCTCGCTGTTCGGACAGATAGTCCGCATCCTGCTGGAAGACGTCATGGCGCCAGTCCGAAGATCGCCGCCGGAGCGGAGCGTCCTGGAAAAAATCACCGGCAGGTATGTATCGGCCCTGGACGGAGAGCTGATGTGCGAGGTCTCGCCGGAGGAAACCGGCATCCGGGCGCTGGGCTCGCTCCGAGGGTTCAAAAACGGGCTCCGCGCGTTTTTCGCCGGAACGAAGCCCGGATCGGGCGAAGCGTTCTTTTACGCGGAAGACGGCTCAGATATAGCGATGTCGTTTACGGGCGATTCCATGACGGTAGACGACGTCGGCCGGACGACTCGCCTGGAACGGGAGTCCGGTGGATGAACGGCTTTTTCTCCTTCGTCGCGAGACGGGTCGTCTACGGGGTGCTCGTGGTCATATCCGTGACGGTCGTCCTGTTTTCGATACTCCAGATGATGCCCGGAGACGCGATAGAATTGCTGGGAGGCAGCCGCATCTCCAAAAACCGGATAGAGATGATGCGGACAGCCTGGGGGTTGGACAAACCTCCGGCCGTACAATATCTGTACTGGCTCCGGAACCTCGCGACGGGCAACATGGGGGTTTCGATAATGACTTCGCAGGACGTGTCCCGAATGATAATGAGCCGCCTTCCATATACCCTGCTCCTGACCTTTCTCGCCATCGCGGTGCAATATCTCGTCGCCATCCCGCTCGGACTCGCGGCCGGGGTCTGCAGGGACTCCCTGTTCGACAGGATATGCGTTCAGGTAACCGTGATCCTGAGAGCGATACCGAGCTTCTGGCTGGGCATACTGCTCATCCTGATGTTCAGCGTCAAGCTCAGGGTATTTCCCGTGAGCGGCTATAACGGACCGTCGTCGTTGGCGCTTCCCGTTTTGAGCATCTCCCTGCCGTTGATAGCCGACACCATGAGGCTAACGAGGTCAGAGGTGGTAGAGGTGATGGCGGAACGGCACGTCACTACCGCCCGGGCAAAGGGGCTGACTGGGCGCTCGATACTGATCCGACACGTACTGAGGAACTCCATGGTTCCCGTCACGGTGATGTTTTTTCTCATGTTCCCCTGGCTGGTCGGCGGCTCGGTAGTCATAGAAACGGTTTTTTCCTGGCCCGGAATGGGACGCCTCCTGTGGCGCTCGGTGTCCCAGCAGGATTACCCGGTCATCCAGGGGATTATTTTCATAATAGCCGTTCTGACGGTCATTTGCAGCACGATCGGGGACATAGTCCTATCTCTGCTCGATCCCAGGATAAAAGGAGCGTTGAAAAGCTGAAAAACGACGGTGAGAACGGGCGTTTTTTCCTCGCGCTGTTCAGAAATCCATCTTTCGCCGCTGGGTTCGCGGTGACGGGCTTCGTCCTCCTGTGCGCGGCACTGGCTGGCAGCGTCACCGGTTACGAATTTGACGCCATAAACATGTCCGAGGCGCTGAAATCCCCCGGCCCAGGGCACTGGCTGGGCACGGATCAGTACGGAAGGGATCTGCTCACGCGCGTGCTGTTCGGCGCGAGAATAGCTCTCAGGGTCGGCTTCATCGCCGTCGCGATCGAAGGATTGATAGGGGTGACGTTCGGCTTGATCTCCGGCTACGTGGGAGGATATACCGAGAGAATCATCCTGTTCGTGACCGACCTGACGTGGGCGATGCCTCCCATCATACTGGCCATGGCCATAGTCACCGTTCTCGGGCCCGGGGTGAACAACGTAGCGGTATCGATAGCGGTCGTGAGCTGGGCGCAGTTCACGCGCGTCGTCAGGGCCAAAACCATGTCCATCAAGGAGCTTCCTTACATTGAGGCCGCAAGAAGCATCGGCGAAAGCGACCTCTCGATCCTCGTCCGCTACATCCTGCCGAACGTGGCCCCTTCCATAATAGTGCTGGCGACGCTCGCCCTGCCCTCCGCCATAATGTCCATGACCGCGATGGGTTTCCTGGGCCTCGGGGCGCAGCCGCCTATTCCCGACTGGGGAGTGATGCTGTCCGAGGGGATAAGCTATATCGAGGACGCCTCGTGGCTTTCCGTCTTCCCGGGGGTCGCGATAGTCCTGCTCGTCGTGGGATTCAATTTTCTGGGTGAGGGCCTGCGGGAACTGATAGACCCCCGCATAAAGCTATGAACGGCGGAGAACTTCTCAGCGTGCGGGATCTCGATGTCACCTACCGGGGCGGGAAAAAAGACATCCGCGCCGTGAGCGGAGTGTCGTTTTCGATAAACAGATCCGAGGTCTTTGCCCTGGTGGGGGAATCGGGCTGCGGAAAATCCACTATCGCCCACGCCGTGACTAGGCTGCTCGATGAGAAACATACGGCGCTCGGCGGCCAGATCGTCTTCGAAGGGCGCGATCTGCTGAAATTGCCGTGGAGAGAGATGACGTCATACAGGGGAAGCAGGATAGGCATGATATTCCAAAACCCGCTCGACTCCCTCAACCCGCTCTGGACCGCGGGCTATCAGATAGGGGAGGCCGTACGGTGCGACGGAATTTCAGGGAAGGACGTTTTACGGGCGACCGAGGAGCTGCTCGGGGAAGTCATGATACCCGATCCGGACAGGCGCGCCCACAGCTATCCGCACGAACTTTCGGGCGGAATGAGGCAGAGGGTCATGATCGCAATGATGATAGCGAGACATCCCTCGCTCCTGATAGCAGACGAACCGACCACGGCGCTCGACGTGACCATACAGTCGCAGATTCTCGACCTCATCCGCAAGCTCCGGCGGACTCACGGGACTTCCATATTGCTGATAACTCACGATTTCGGGATAGTCGCCGACATGTCCGACAGGGTGGGCGTGATGTACGCCGGGAAATTGATGGAAGTGGGCGGCGTCGAGGTAATTTTCGAGTCCCCTCTGCATCCGTACACGCAAAAGCTGATGAGAGCCCTCCCAAACATGCCCAAGGGAGAGCGGCGTCTCGAAGTGATTAACGGCGGCGTTCCCGACATGTCGGAGGAGATCGCCGGATGCGCGTTCAAGGAGAGGTGCGGCGCGGCGTTCGACGCGTGCGCCGTCTGGGATTGCCGCATGGTGGAAATGGGCGCCGGACATCTGGTGTCGTGCGCCATGTTCGGCGGGAGAGAGCCGCGTTGAACGGTGAACTGATAAAAGTCCAAGGCCTCAAGAAATTCTTTTACCTGAGAACAGGCGTCTTTTCGAGCGCGGCAAAGCCGGTAAAGGCCCTGGACGGCCTGACGTTCGGCGTCGGGCGCGGAGAGACGGCCGGCGTAGTCGGAGAGTCGGGGTGCGGCAAGACGACGCTCGCGAGGATCATACTGGGGCTCGAAACCCCGACGGAGGGCAGCGTGCTCATAGACGGCATGAACCCCTTCGATGTGAAAGGCGCGCAGCGCAGGGCGCTGAGGCGCAAGGTGGGGGTGGTTTTTCAGAGCCCCCAGGCGTCGCTGAACCCCAGGGCTACGATAGGACAATCGCTGCTGCGGCCGCTAATTCTGCACGGATACGACATGGCTTCGGCTTTGGAGATGATCGGCAGGGTGTCTTCATCGGTGAATCTCGGACGCGACCTCGCGGAACGCTACCCTCATCAACTGTCCGGCGGGCAGCAGCAGAGGGCGTGCATCGCCCGCGCGCTGCTGCTTTCCCCTGAGATAATGCTGCTCGACGAGCCGACGTCGGCGCTCGACGTCTCGGTGCAGGCCCAGATAATTAACGTTCTGCTCGATCTCCAGAGGGACATGGGGCTCACGTACATATTCATATCCCACGATCTGAATCTCGTCCGGGCGATGAGCGACAGGATAATAGTGCTCTACATGGGGCTTATTATGGAGGAAGGGCCTGCCGAGGACGTGTTCAATTCCCCGGCCCATCCTTATACGAGGGCGCTCATGAACTCCTCTCCGCCTTTCACTCCGCGCCGGTCCCGCGCTGACGAAAACGCGGCCCGGGACCTCATCCGAGGGGAGCCGCCGAGCCTGATAGACCTGCCGCCCGGCTGCCGCTTTCAGCCGCGCTGTCCCCAGGCCAGGGATAAATGTTCAAATTCACGGCCCGAACCGCAGCAGGTTGCCCCAAACCGCCTGGCAAGCTGTTTTTTCGCGGGTAATTCGTGAATTTCTTCTCTATTAAGATTGGCGCTTCAAGCGTCGGGCAAGTATCGATATGATTCCGATACCGCCAATTATATCCGTATATGTTTCGGGTATAATCAACATTAGAGAAAACGCCAAACAGACAAAACGCTCAACCCAGGACAAGGTACCTTTGAAATAACCTGTTGTCACGAGCCCCATGCCTAAAATCCCCAACAAACAGGTCACGAATACCTGCGAAATGTCAGTAATCGCGCCGATGCCGAGCAGAGCCGGGTTATAAACGAATACGAACGGTATCAGGAACAGGGCGCACGCTATTTTCATTCCCTCCATGCCTGTTTCCCAAAGGCCGGTTTTGCAGATGCCGGCGGCGGTGTATGACGCGATCGCCACCGGTGGAGTGATAAGCGAGATGATGGCGAAGTAAAACATGAACATATGACCAACCAATGGCTGTATATTTAAGTTTTCAAGGGCAGGCCCCAAAAGAATAGCGCTCATTATATAGGCGGCAGTGGTAGGCATCCCCATCCCCATAATTATTATCATGACCATCGCCAGAATCAAAGCCAGGATAAGGCTTCCCGACGATACCGACGCGATGAGCCCGCTGAAGCGGAGACCCAAGCCCGTATAGACGATGACTCCTATCACGATTCCGGCTATCGCGCAAGGCAGGGCCATTCCTACGCATGATATCGTTCCATCCACAGCCATGTTGAGTACAGAGAGCAAAGAAATACGGCTTTCCCTGCGAATCTGACACAGCAGTATGAGTATGAGCGTGGAGGCAAGCGCCGCAAACATCAGCGATCTTCCTATTATAAGGAAATAGACCACGCTGAATATCGGCAATATCAGGTAGAAATATTTCTTCATTGTGGAAATAAGCTCCGTTTTGTCGACCTTGACATTGCGCATCCCCCGTAGGTCGGCCTCCAGGTGCACCGTCCACAGGAGCGAGCCTACGTACAATATTGCGGGGAAAATAGCCGTTTTTGCGATTACAAGATACGGGACTCCAATCATATCCGCCATGACAAACGCAGTCGCGCCCATGACAGGCGGAATAAGCAAACCCCCAGTGCCTCCCACGGCAAAGAGCGCCGCGCTGAATCTGGGCCGGAAGCCCGCCTCCTGCATCATCGGATTCATCAAAGTCCCTACCGTGGCTGTATTTCCAGGTCCGCTGCCACTTATCATGCCGAACAGGCCGGACGCGATCACGGTTGCCTTTCCAGCGCCTCCCAACGAGTTTCTGGTCAGGTATTTCGAGCAAGCCGCGAAGAGGACCCCTGCCGGAGTCGCCGCGAGAAACGCTCCGAAAAGAGTGAAGTAGTAGACCGTGCTTGCGGTCGTCGCGATTGGGCTTGAAAAAATGCCTCCTGTCGTCAGGAACTGAATTTCAGTGAAAAGCTCCAAGTTGAGGCCTGAATGTCCGAATATTCCCGGCAGGTTCGCGCCGAAAAAACCGTACAGTAAAAACGCAAAACATACAAAGTTCATGGACCAGCCAAGGTAACGGCGTCCAGCTTCCAAAATCAAAACTACGTAGACGGCGCAAAGCAAAATGTCGGTTTGAGACACGTTATCAATGTAGGGGATGCGTTGCGTCAGCCTCCCGGTTCCACCCCACAGATACGCGAGACATAAAATCGATAAAACGTACAATATCACGTCAACCAGTGCCGCGCATTTTTTCCTGCCGCCCAAATTTACAGGTTTCAGCATAAAAGAGATGGCCAATGTACAAGAGAGGAGGATAGGCCTCATGACCATGCCTGACATTGGCCGGAATGCGGCGTATAATTGCGCGCTCAACCAGAACAGCGCCGTGCCATAGGCGATTTTTTTTCGGATTTCAGTAGGCATGAGCCTATCCTCCCCACAGGAAAATTGTCTTTTGAAGCGTTAATTACAATTCATTTTTCGGCAACCGATATTCGCATTGAGAACTACTGTTTTAGTAAGTTCTTTTCCTTGAAGTATTTTTCGGCGCCGGGATGGAGAGGAACCGTTCCGTTGAAATTTTCATCCGCAGCCTCAGCGGGATCAAAGTCGCTGAACGCCTTGTGTCCTTTGATAAGGCTATCCTTATTTTCGGCAACCGCTTTTGTTATGGCGTACGCTATTTCGTCGCTCATGACCTTTGGAGCGATAATCATCGTTGAACTGCCGCCGGTTGGGATATCTTTGTCCTGACCGTCGAATGTGCCCGCGGGGAGAGTTGTCGGGATAAACCCATATTTATCGTTGAGAAATTTCAGTTCTGGTTCTGAAAACGAGATGAAAGAAAGTTTTCCGGTCAAGGCTATCTCAGTAATGACAGGATGCCCCTTGTTGATATTGAGAACGAACACGTCGCAGTAACCATCCTTGAAAGCGTTGGTTATAGCCTCAGCGTCAGTGAAGTGCACCGACCCGCCGAATTGTTCTATACTTTCGTATGTCAATCCGCACGCCTCGAGGACTTGCGAGGCAATTTTTTCCGCGGTGGAACCTTTCTCCTGCGTGTAGAAATTAAGCTTGGGTTTCTTCTTCGCGATGTCATCAAGACTGCTGATTCCAAGGTCGGATCTAACCATAACCCCCACGAAATAGCGGTCAAGCCCGCCCAGCAGGGCGCGGATATTCGTCGCCTTCTCGTCGAACCCGCAGATACCGTTGATGGCCCACATCGCGTTGTTATTCATGGTCAGCGCGAAATCCAGCGTCTTGTTCTGCTCAATGAGCGTTATATTGCCCACTCCGCCCGCAATCGGCATCGCCTCAATTTCAAGCCCGATGTCGTTGTTTTTCGTCACGACATCAGCCACAGTCGCGCCTTGCACGTAAAAAGAGGTGCCAAGTCTGTTGGAACCAATCTTCAGGCGTGTAACCGCCGAAAACCCAGTCTGACAAAAAATCAGAATCATTACGGTACAACACAACAGAAACGTGAGCTTACGCATGATCTAAACCCTCCCCTTCAGATATACTCGTACATCAAGTAGCGCCAATCAGATTTCGTTCTTAAATAAAATCCCCCCTTTCATTATCAGTCGAATTTTTCCTCTGTCCTTGAAAACGCCGGGATTTCTCAAAGGGTCGCCGTCCACGACAATAATGTCCGCGAATTTTTCAGGCTCTATAGTCCCTATTCTGTCGCTTTTTTTGAGAAGTTCAGCGTTTGATTTAGTTGCCGCCATGATTGCATCCATGGCGCCCATCACACGGGCTTTAAGTTCAATTTCCAGTCCCTTGAAAGGCTGACACACGCCGACCAGATCGGAGCCGGACGCAATCTTCAGACCGGTTTTATAAGCGATTTCGAGAGCTTCCATTGCCGTTTCTGCAACGTTTTTCGCTTTCCTCGCGAAATAGCCCGGAAAACCGAGTTCCTCGCCTTTCGTGCTCAAAACGTCATATGTCGCGAGCGTCGGAACGAGCCATGCGCCCTTTTCCTTGATAAAGTTCGCCGTTTCCTGATTCAGGAAGTTACCGTGCTCTATACTGTAAACGCCGGCTTCGGCGCAGAGCGTCATGCTGCGATTTGAGTAGCAGTGTCCGATGGTATCCCTGCCCGCCGCATTTGCTTCCTCAACGGCGGCGCGTATCTCTCCCAAGCTGAATTGCGCCGATTCCGGTTCATCCGATTCACTGGAACATCCGCCCCCGGTCATGAGTTTGACGTGATCCACACCCCGACGCAACTGTTCGCGCGCGGCTTTTCTGACCTCGTCGGCGCCGTCGCAGACCACCCCCTCAAACGGGTCGTCTATGGGTCCGCGAATCTCGCAGGACAATCTATGGTCGGCATGCCCGCCCGTCATGGTGAGTATGTGTCCGGAGACAGTCATTCTAGGGCCCGCCGCCAGACCTTCCGCGATCGCTTCTCTGAAACCGGCGTCCGCGCCGCCGCAATCACGAACAGTGGTAAAACCTTGATACAGGGTGTCTTCCAAAATCTTAAACGCCTTCATGTAGCGCATGCCGGGATAATAAGTTCTCGCTTTTTCCACCGAATTATTTTGATAACTTGTGGCGTGAATATGCGCGTCAATAAGCCCGGGCATCAGAATCATTCCACGGCAGTCGATCTTTTCTTCAAATAAACCCGATGTTGGAGCCGCCCCATCGCCAATTTCTAAAATTTTGCCATCT